>NZ_LVWH01000014.1:0-122317 GCF_001909045.1 Paenibacillus sp. P3E
CTATACTGAGTCCCGTAGCCCCCCATCATTAACAATAGTTAGTAGAACATACATAATGTATCTTCTAATGGAAAAATGCCAGGTCACAGTCCTTAAAAAAATATTTTGAACAAAGCGCAACTTTTCTGAATCATCTGCGTTTAAGGTGTAGAGTCATTTACCAACGGCATTTGCAATATCGAAGAGCATAGCCGATTGGAAAAATTAGCTTTACGTGACTTGAGGCACATTGTATAATACTTAGGTAGAATTAGGAATCTAGTATTACTCTGTCTTCAACCTGTTTACAAGTTTCTGTGATACCCGTCACAGACATTATTTATACTTAATATGCTCAACTCGGGAAAGGGGGTGCATCGGCTAATGAGTGACATGAGCTACCCAACTAAAGAAAAATCTCAGTTCATGAACGTCCAAGGAGGAGAAAAAAAGGTTATGAAGAAAATTTTATCCGTAGCATTATCTACAGCAATGGCATTCTCGATGTTTGCCTCTGTAGCGTTTGGTGAAACTGCAACTGCAACAACTCCACAAGCAAAATTTGATGCTTTAGCAGCTAAGGGTGTCCTTAACGGATATCCAGACGGTAAAGCTCATCTTGAAAAAGATCTGACTCGTGCTGAGTTTGCTAAGATCGTTACTAAATTGTTCGGTCTTACTGAAGTAACTGGCAAACTGTCTTACAAAGACAAAGGTTACACAGCAAGTAACTGGGCAGTTCCTTACATCGAAGCAGCTTCTGCAGCTAAATTGATGCAAGGTAAAGATACTGTTAAAGGTATCTTCGACTACAACGGTAAAGTAACAGTTGAAGAAGTAGCGGCTGTATTGTTCCGTGCTCTGAAACTGGAAACTCCAGCTACAACTGATAACTCCGCATCCGCATGGGCTAAGGGCTATGCTCAAGCTGTTATCAATGCAGGACTGGTTGCTCAAGGTACTAACTTCAAAGCTAACGCTACTCGCTCTTTGGTAGTAGAAGCAGCTTATGCAGTTGACACTATCTCTAAAGCTCCTGCAATCAAAACTGTAGAAGTTTTGGATGCCTCAACTTTGAGCGTAACATTTGTTGACGGCAAAACTGCCGAAATCAAATTGGCTACAGCTCTTGTGGCTGACAAAGCAACTGAAGTGAGTTTCACTTACAACGGTTACTCCTACAAGTACACAGTTACACTGACTGCTCCACAAGTTAAAACTGTAACTGTTCTGAATGCTAAGCAAATTCAAGTAGTATTCAACAGAACTGTGGATGAAACTTCCGCAGAAACAGTAACTAACTATACTTACCAAACCAATGGAATGCCTAAAGCTCTTGCTATTCCTGCTAAAGGAACAAACGGAACTGACATTGAATTGGGCGCTGATAAGAGAACTGTAACAATCACAACTCCAGCTGCTTTGAATTCGAGCCTTGGTGGAATCACTGCCGGAACTCCATTCAAATTCACTGTTACTGGCGTAAAAGATACATCTGCTGCAACAGTTGCTGATTACACTGCAACTTTGACTTCCAGTGATTCCGTAGCTCCAGTACTTACTGCTGCTAGTGCAACAGCTAAGACAACAACAAACGTTGTTACTCTTACCTTCTCCGAACCGGTTGATCCAACTGGCGCAATCGTATATGTAGGTGGCACAGCTGCAAAATCCGAAGCTGGTTCCACTCCTACAACAATTAAAGTAACAACTGGTCAAACTCTGACTGCTGGTAAATCCTATGAAATCAGCGCTTTGAACTTCAAAGATTTCGCTGGCAACTTCTTGGCTCCAAACCCAACTGCTTTGTCTGTGGCTGTGTCCTCTGACGTAGTAGCTCCGGTAGTTCAAAGTGTAACAGCAACACGCGATAACTTGATCAAAGTTGTATTTGACAAGAATGTTGCAGCTCCAATTACTGGTGCAGTTAAACTTCTTGATGGTAACGGAAACCCTGTAACAGTATTGAACTCCAAACCTGATGGAAAAAATCTTAATGTTGAACTTGGAACTGTACCTTTCAACTCTGCCGGTACTTTCACTGGTACATTGATCCTTACAGACGCAATCCAAGATACTTTGGGTAATGCTAAAACAACTACAAGTCATGCTGTTACGTTGACTAAGGACGTAATTGCTCCTGTGGTTCAATCCGCATCTTATGACACTAGCAAAATCGCTACTGGCGAAATTGTTGTTAAGTTCAGTGAAGATGTTACAGCTTCCGGTAGCGCTAGTGCATTCAGCTTGATCAATGCTAATGGTGTGGTAGTTAATAGCCCTACACTTGTGTCAGCTATTGGTGACGCAAATGATTCCACACAATTGCGTGTTACTACAAGTACAGCTCTGACTTCCGGTACTTACACTCTGCGTGTAAACAATGGCGTTGCTAAGGATAAATCCACTCAAACAAACAGTAACGGTGCAGCTGTTCTGAGCTTTACTGTGGGTGCTTCTTCCGATAGCGGCAAACCAGAAGTAGCAACTACTGCAACTCCAGTACCAGCTGCAAATCGTTTGGCTGGTAACCAAATTAAGATCACCATGAAAGACAACATCGGTCTTGATCTGGTATCTGTTCAAAACGTAAGCAATTACTTGCTCAATGGTAAAGCACTTCCATCCGGAGCTTATGTAACAGTTGTGTTGGATTCTGGTGTTTCTGAAAGTGCAGCAACTGGTATTACTGCAGTTATCAACTTGCCAGCTGGCTCTATCGCATCCACTGAAGGTTACACACTGAATGTCACTAATGTTAAAGACAAAGCTGGAAATATCGCTAATGCGGTTGCTGTTTCCGGTCTGGGTCTAAACGATGATGTATCACCAGTTATGAATTCTGCAACAATCTCCAGCAATGGTTTGGTTGTTCTTGGATTCAGTGAAAATGTATCCACAGTAACGGCTGGAACATACAATGACTTCGAATTCGTAATCAATAACGTAACTGTAGCTGGATCTAATGTTCAAAACATTGCTACATTTGCACCAGGAACTGGTACTGATGCAGGTAAATATGTAGTTACCTTCAAACAACTGGTTGACGCTACTGGTCAATTGTTCCTAGATGTTGATGGTAGTGGTACTTACACTGCTGGTGATATCCTGATTCAAACTGCTTCCACTGCTTCTAATGGAACGTTTGATGTGAACAAGGTTGCTACATTAACTGTTAGAGTTTCTAATGCAGCTGATACTGTAACTGACGTTGTTAAATCACCAAGTCCATTCGCTAACCCAATCACTACTGGCACAAGCATCACAGTGAAATAATATTTCACCTAAGCTTTACATTAAGGCAGAGAGCAGTGATGCTCTCTGCTTTTTTATTTAGTTATTTGTATCAGAATGAGAAAGGGCTGAACTATAGACGTATGAATAAAATAACAAAAATTTCTGCGCTTACTGCAGTTCTAGGTATCACTCTTGTCGCAGGATCCATTATGAATCCTTTTGCCGAAGGAGCAAGTGTAGGCTCGCAGCCAGGAACAGCCGATGATCCGGTTGTAACCAAAAGTTATGTGGACCAGCAAATTCAGAAAGCACTTCAGGGTGGTGGAACTGTTACTCAAGCACCAGTGGCAACAGCTACCCCCGCAACAACTGCTGCACCAAGCAAAACTCCTACCCCTGGACCATCAAGCACACCGGCCCAGATTACCTCAACTGCGTATGTTATTGTCGATGTGAAGCCAGGTCAAACCCTGATTGCCGGAGCAGGTGCCGAGTTTATTGTACGTGCCGGAAAGGCAGTAATCACTACGCAAGACAGCAATGGCGTCGGTGACCTGACCGACGGAGTAGATCTTGCCAATGGAACTGCAGCTCCGACAAACCACTTGCTATCTTTTCCACGTGAAGGCCGGGGGATAACTGTCCAAGACGGTCAAACGTTGGGTCTGGTTGTCATGGTTCGCGGCACATATACATTAAAATAACCAATACTGAATACACATATTTTATGATTTTTTTTGTTAGAATATGGGTCTTATATGTTTCACGCAATAAATGATTTTTATTTTTCTCGCTGAAACGGATACTGTAAAGGACGGCGAAGCCGTTTCGGCTTACTTACCAGATAGGATACCCTAAAGATGGCTCGATCATACTCTCGGAACGGATTGCCACGACTGACAAACATTGAAATGACTCGGGATTATGGATCAAGCACATAATACTTCCTGTATTCTTAACAATCATCAGGAGGTGCTTGATTATGGCACGTGCTAATCGTACAGTGGTACCCGAAAGCCGGGCAATGCTCAAACAAATGCAATACGAAATTGCTTCTGAGTTTGGTTTATATGGTGCTCCTTCTAGCGGGGGAGCAGATACTGAATTTGCCTCTGAGCTTGGTGTAACCGGTGGTTCCATAGGGTATGGATCTTCTTATCTGGGACATCTTACTTCCCGAGACAATGGATCTGTTGGTGGAGAAATTACCAAGAGGCTTGTGAAGCAGGCCGAGCAGTCTCTTTTTAAATAAGAATGGCTTGAATTGACACCATCCGGCAAATAAGATAATATGACTTTTGAGGAAAGCCATAACCTTTTCCAATCGGAAAAGGTTCATTTTTTGAACTTATTCAACAAAAACTATGATTATTGAGTCGAGGGTATTAAGTAATGCTAGACGGAAGTGGACAGGCTGGTCCAATTCTATTTTTTATGAGATATTTAGTCTGGTATTCACGAAAAATCTCTTTATACAGTGTCAAATAAACAATATGGGAGGTTGTTGTATTGTCTATTAAAGGACGTCATTTGTTTACTTCAGAGTCTGTAACCGAGGGACATCCGGATAAAATCTGCGATCAGATCTCCGATGCGGTCCTCGATGCTTTTTTGGCTAATGATCCTAATGCCCGTGTGGCTTGTGAAGTTGCTGTTGCAACAGGTCTGGTATTGGTCATTGGTGAGATCAGCACCAAATCGGAATATGTGGATATCCCGGCAATTGTTCGCAATACCATCAAGGAAATTGGCTATACGCGTGCGAAATTCGGTTTTGACTATAATACATGTGCCGTTTTGAGCTCATTAAATGAACAGTCAGCAGACATTGCCCAAGGGGTCAATGCTGCACTGGAGAACCGGGACCCTGCACAGGTTGCTGAGGAAACTGCAAATATTGGTGCCGGCGATCAAGGACTGATGTTTGGTTTTGCTACCAATGAAACTCCTGAATTAATGCCGCTGCCCATTGCATTGTCTCACCGTATTGCCCGCCGCTTGTCTGAGGTCCGTAAGGATGGTACCTTGGAGTATTTGCGTCCCGACGGCAAAACACAGGTAACCATTGAATACGACAATGATAGACCGGTTCGAGTGGACACCATAGTAGTCTCTACACAGCATGCGGAAGAAATCTCGCTTGAACAGATTCAGGCTGATATTAAGGAATATGTGATTCTGCCCGTAGTTCCGGCTGATCTGCTTGATGAAAACACGAAGTACTTTATTAATCCGACAGGACGTTTTGTCATTGGTGGTCCACAAGGCGATGCAGGTCTGACCGGACGTAAGATTATCGTCGACACCTATGGCGGTTATGCCCGTCATGGCGGTGGTGCGTTCTCAGGGAAGGATCCGACGAAAGTTGACCGTTCTGCGGCTTATGCAGCCCGTTACGTGGCTAAGAATCTGGTTGCTGCCGGCTTGGCTGACAAATGTGAGATTCAATTGGCTTATGCCATTGGGGTAGCTAATCCTGTCTCGATTAATGTGGATACATACGGAACAGGTAAAATCAGTGAAGAAAAGCTTGCCGAGCTGATTAGCAGCAATTTTGATCTTCGTCCAGCCGGAATCATTTCAATGCTGGATCTGCGTAAGCCTATCTATAGACAAACCGCAGCGTATGGCCATTTTGGACGTACGGATATTGACCTTCCATGGGAACGGGTAGACAAAGCCCAAATGCTGAAGACTCAGGCAGGACTATAAGATACAGGTGATTTTCACAACACTGGGCATGCATATTGCTCTGATATAACGAGTTTCTTCCTTATTATATGCTCGCCCGCAGGACAGCGCTTTGATCATTAGAGCCAGCTGCTGCGGGCTTTTTTGTGCGCCTGGAAATGTAATGGTTTGTATTCCCCTCTATCCCATCCTGGAAGTCTTCTAAACTTTGGAAGCCTTGTAGCCGAAATATAAGAATATATGTAAAAACGAATGTATGGCTTGAGAGGAGTCTATCACCACATGAAAAGAAAAGTTACCATATGGGCAGCACTCATTCTGGCAGGGGAATTACTCTTGGGGACGGTCTCTCCTTCACTAGGACTTGGGACATCGCCGGTATTCGCCGCAAGTGAGTTCGGGTTGTCTGCAACTTCACCTGCTGCAGGGGAGACGAACATCAACATAGGCTCATCGATCAAACTGAGTTTTGACCATGTAGTGACTCCGCAGAGCGGAGATATCACAATTACCCAGGCAGGTACACCTTTTGCTACTATTCCCGTAGGGAGTCTCGGATTGGTCGGAACCTCTAATTACTTTGAAATCAAATGGGGGCCTAATAAGCCGCTTGAAGCCAACAAAAGCTATAATGTATCACTTCCGAGGGGGCTATTTAAAGATAGCTCGGGAGCGGAATCATCGGCGACAAACTGGACATTCACCACTTCTCCTGAAGTTAGTGCCGCCGTGTCTATTACTGAATTCTCACCAGTGAACAACTCACGGCCTGATTCTACAACACTGAACCAATTGAACTTCAAGCTCAACAAGAAGCTGCAAAAAGGCGGAGGGTCCGCAAAGCTCATCTCTTCAGCCGACAATACACTTATTCAGGAGTTCAAATTCAGAGACGGAGAACCCTATGTAAATGTGCAAAGCGATGGCACTACCACTAATGTAAGTATGACCTTGGCCAGTAGACTGACGCCAGGCGGTACTTATTATGTACTGATCGACAACTATGCACTCAAAGATGACGATAACCGCACCTTTTCCGGGATATCCAGCGGCAGCGTATGGAGCTTTACGGCCAAAAGCAATGGAGTAGGGGGAACCGTTTCACCTGCTGGAGGTTCTACTGGTATTCATCCTGCAAGTGATATCCAACTGAATTTTGACCGGCCGATGATGCCCAATACAGGCGCAATCTCATTGACACCTGTTAACAACAGTGCAGGAAGTACAAGATATTTTAATGTCAATTCTACAGCGGTTACAGGAGGCGGTACGCGAACCATCACAGTAGATGCGGCCTCGCCTGCGAACATGTTGCTGGAGAAAACCATGTATACCGTTTCTGTGCCGCAAGGAGCCTTTTATGATCAGGACGGCAATTTATTCCCTGCTTCCGGGCCACTTACATGGAGCTATACCACAAGTGAGATCACGGGGTTTGGTATCGAGTCCCTTACTCCAGTAGACCGCAGCGAAGCTGTAGGACTTAACCCAACTATCAAAATTACATTTAACAGGAATGTTGTACAGAACAATGCGGTGGCAAATCCGGTAACCCTTTATAAGGGGGATGGTACAAAACTGAATTCAAACCTATCGGCAGGTGCTACGGCCAAAGAGTTTATCGTAACCCCAGCCGCGGCATTTGAGAATAATACGACGTACTACTTGGATATTGCCAATGGCGCTTTTGTGGATGCTAACAATAGTCAGGTTATCTATGGCGGACTAAGTGGCAAAAATGCCTGGAGCTTTCAGACTTATTCGCTGGACAAGACAGCTCCCGTGCTCGCGCTTGCACAACTGGATAATACCCGCACCATCCGTTTGAAATATGATGAAATACTAAAAACTGATGCGTCGCTGCTGCCTTCAAGCTTTGTCGTGACTGTTAACGATGAGAAGCGTGCGATTGATGGCATCTCCATTCAGGGAGACAGTATCTACATCACGCTCAGTACAGGAGTTGCTGTAGGCCAGGTTATCAAGATCAGCTATACAGGAGGACTTCGGACCATTCAGGATTTGAGCGGGAATGTTGCCAGTACCTTCTCCCAGCGTCAGGTTACCAATGGAGTCCAATCCGCTTTAACGAATCTTAAAGACGGAATACTTACCGGAAAAACTGTTTTGCTAAATTTTAATGATACTCTAAAAGCAGCCAATTCTAATGCTTACAGCCAGTTCAATGTTTATGCAGATGGCTCTTCTCTTGGGGTGAACACGATTACCTCCAGTGGGGCAACGGTTTACTTGAGCTTGAATAATGCAGCGACAAATACCCAGATTATCCGTGTGTCTTATTCTGCGGGCTCTTATCCGGTGCAGGATATGAATGGACAGAATGTAGCGAATTTCAGCGATGTCTATATCCGCAATAGTGGGGACACGGTTGCACCAGCGTTTCAGAGTGCGACCGGTTCAGGCAACAAAATTGTACTGACCTATAACGAGGGATTATCTTCAACCAGTCTTCCAATGAACAGCCAGTTTTCCGTTCTGGTAGGCAGTACACCGAACTACGTTACGGGCGTGGATGTTAGTGGAGCGCAAGTCACCTTAAAGCTGCAGAGTGCGCTGGCAGTGAATCAGCCGACTACAGTCTCGTACGTACCAGGAACAACAGGAATCAGCGATCTGAACGGCAACCGTGCGCCATATCTTAACCTTCAGCCGGTGAGCGTTTCGGGTTCAAGCGGTACTACAGTCCCTAATATCAGTTCAGCAACCATTACAGGGGACGAGCTGACTTTGACCTTCAGCAAAACCATGCAGGCCTCTTCAACACTGAACGCAAATCAATTTGCTGTAAGATTTGACGGCAGCAGTATTGGTGTGCAGAGCTATTACATGTCCGGCAATACACTCAAATTGGTGCTGTCCAGCGTGGCAAAGACAGGTCAAGCGGTGGATGTATCCTATATGTCTAGTTCAGGTACTATCTCGGATCAAAGTGGGACTACCTTATCTTCCTTTAGCGCACTTACGGTACAAAATCTGACGGGGATTACAGGAAATTCCTCAATAGCAGGCAGCCCCTCTTATCTGGGGATCTTGGCAGCCAGTGAGTTTGGAAAAGAATATCCTTTGCTCAAAAGCGACTCCTCTACAACGGTAGATGACCGTTCGGTGTACAGCCAATCTGCAAAAAGATATAACCTGACCGCTGACCGCCTAAAGGCCAGTTATGATTTTGTATACAAACTCGGCAGTTCCGCAGTGGCTTTTGAGGTTCCTTCAACGGAATCGTCAGCCTATGTGAGTGTACCACTCAAACCTCTGCTGGATGCAGTGAACCGTGACAGCAAGGCGGTATTTCTGGTCCGTTATGGTGACCATCTATACAGTCTTGGGCTAAGTAACGTGAATATGAACAGTCTTGCCGCGACATTGATTGCCGACAGCAACAATATCTCACTTGTTTTGCGGCTGGAGAAGGTCCCTGCCGGCACCTTTACACCATTTGAGCAAAAGCTACAGACACAGGGGCTTCGGACCATAACCGGACTTATGGATATCCGCCTAAGTGCTGCGGTTAACGGAAATTACACCAGCACTACTGCGTTGAGTGTACCTGCTGAATATACAGTGCGTACAACTGCTACGCTGAACGGTGACCAGACTTCGGCTGCCAGATTGGATCTTGCATACTATGATGCTACCTATCTCCCAACCAAAATCAGCGCAGCGGGCAGTTATACAGTGATCAAAGCCAGCACAACCGGCAATCAGGTAGTCGGTACATTCCTCTCGACCCGGAGTTTTTCCGACATGAGCAGTCATTGGAGCAAAGCGATCGTTTCTCAATTAGCCGCTAAGAATATTATCGACAGCAGCTATGGCAGTGCTTTTATGCCGGAGCAGAAGATTACACGGTCTGAGTTTGCTATTATGCTCAGCCGGGGACTGGGGCTGCTGGGAGACCGGGAGACGGCACAGCGCTTCAGAGATGTACAGCCTTCAACCCAGACAGGCGATTATATTGGCGCAGCCGCCAAAGCTGGGATTATTACCGGAAATACGGATGCTACGTTCCGTCCGAGTGATAATATCACCCGTGAGCAAATGGCAATTATGATGATCCGGGCTATGGAGTATACCGGGCATCCGATAACCCTGAATGGAAACTCCGCTTCCGCTTTGGCGGCATTCAAGGATCGTTCCAGCATTCAAAGTCAGGCTGCTGAATTTGTGGCTAAGGCTGTACAGCAAGGAATTATTCTGGGAATGACTACCACCAAATTTCAGCCTCAGGGTAATGCCACACGTGCCCAAGCTGCCGTTATGCTGCAACGGATGTTGACCATGGCAGGATATCTGTAAAATCAAATATACTTAAGGCCCCGCTTTTGCGGGGCTTTTTTTGCATTCTCTGTGCTGTTCCAAGAAGAAGAGGATTTAGCTTAAATCTAGCAATATTCGCAACTTTTCCTCTTAAAATCAGTCTATTAAAGGGTAGCGGGAAACTAGGAATGTGTTCCCAGCCTTTGAAAGATTCTTGATATTTAAAAAAGAGATGGGAGAGTTACGCTGAAATGAATGAAGTTTTCATGGGGAAGAAGAGTAGAGAGCAGTTGCAGGAAATGAAGAAGCAGCCAGCCAAAAAGTGGATTGCGGCTTCATTGGCAGGAGTACTGTGGATCATGCCCGTCCTAGGCATTGAAGGTATGCCGCAATTTAGTTCAGGACCGGCACCGATCGCGGAGGCAGCCTCCTCCTTTGCCGTTACCAAGCTGGGTGAAGAGGTTATTACTTCAGGCGCTATTATGATGAAATATAAATACACAACTGCCCGTTCCGGGAAAGCAGCCAGCGGTCTTGCGGATGTTATCCGCATCGATCTTAGTAATGCTTACGTATCCCTCGATGTCATGACCGGCAAGGGCGGCCATTTGACTACGCGGCAAAGCACCGGAGGCATGGCTGCGGAGACAGGGGCAGTAGCCGCGGTTAACGGAGACTATTTCAATACAGGCGGTGAAGGTGCACCCATCGGTGGGCAGGTGTCCGGCGGAGTTGTTGTATCCACACCTTCACAGCTTGACGGAATGTACGCTTTTGCTGTTACCAAAGACCGCAAACCCGTGATTGATGAGTATTCATTCGAAGGACTCGTTACCGCGGAGGACGGAGCCCAATTCCCATTGTCTGGTATCAATAAAGGTGCATACAGCCCGGAGGGCGGCAGCTCGACTTATAGTCATGCCAACGCAGCGTATATCTATACAGATGCCTGGACGGCTCTGGACCGGCCAAAGAACAGCTCGACTACACCTACCGAGGTGCTTGTGGAAAACGATATCATTACCCAGATTTCAGCGGACAAAGCTTTGCCCATGGCGGTTCCAAAGGGAGCCTACATCCTGCGGACACACGGGCTGGGAGCCCAGTTCGTTAAAGCTCATCTGGTTGTAGGACAAAAGCTGAGCAGTGTCTACACCCTACGTTCCAAAACTACGAAGCAGGAACTTGATCCAGCCAGTCTGCAGATGATGATTGGCGGGCATACCATTCTGGTGAATAACGGCCAAGCGGCTACGTTTTCCCGCTCCACCTCCAGTATCGGAGGCTATCGTGCACGAACAGCGCTGGGCTACTCACAGGATGGACGGTATGTATACGTAATTGCAGTCGAAGACAATGCCAATAGTGCGGGGATGTCGCTGACTGAGCTGCAATCCTTTATGACAAATATCGGTGTCTGGAAAGGATTGAATCTGGACGGGGGCGGTTCTACAACCATGGTTGACCGGCCGCTTGCCGAAACCTCGACGACCCTGACCTTCAACACCGAGTATGGTACCGAGCAGAGGAGTATTGTCAACGGGGTGGGTGTGTATACCTCGGCTCCGCAAGGGGAAGTGAAAGGGATCAAAATTAGCGGCAGTTCGGCAATGCTGATCGGACAAAAGGCAAGCTATTCTTTAAAAGGCTATGATACGTACTACAATCCAATCGATGTGGCTTCGGGCAATCCTTCCTGGACTTCAAGTAACGGCAGTGTAACCATAAGCGGCGGGGAAGCTACTGCTGTCAAAGCAGGCACCGCTACATTGACAGCCGCAAGCGGGGCTGCCACTGCCTCGACCAAGGTTACGGTACTAGGTGGAGAGAACCTCTCAAGCCTAACGGTAGGAACAGCAACCGCGCCACTCACAGCCGGGGCGTCAGTGTCTGTACCTGTGACAGCTGTAGCCCAAAATGGTTCTTCGCTTACCGTTCCGCCAGCATCACTGAACTGGGAGCTGATAGGCTTTAAGGGCAGTGTGGTGGACGGCAAACTTACGGTTGATTCCGTGGACCCTGGTGTTACGACAGGATATGCTATTGCTCGTTATGACGGATTCAGCACTGCAGTTGTCTTGTCAGCAGCAACTGCAACCCCGTGGGAGGATTTTGAAAATGTTAGTTATCCTATCGCATTCACATCCAATGTGAGCAGTGTGACCGGAACTGCGGCAGTTATGGCGGGAAGCGCTGAAAAAGCGGGCTCCAAAGTGCTGTCACTCAGCTATGATATGACTGCGGGCAGCGGCAAAATGTACGCATATGCCCAGCTTAATGGAAGCAGTGGCAAAAGCATACCGGCAGCGGCAACATCGATGTCACTTGATGTAATGGGGGATATGAGCCTTAACTGGCTGCGGGCAGAAGTGGTGGATGGAAGCGGAGCTATTTCCTACATCGATCTGGCCAAAGTGATCGACTGGAACGGCTGGAAAAACCTCAATATTGATTTGTCAGGTTCCGGCATCAAGTTCCCGGCATCATTGAAGCGTCTGTATGTGGTGAATGTGGAGGAAGGCCAGGATGAACGGGCCAAGACAGGCACGGTTGCTTTTGACAATCTGTCATTCGTCATGCCTTCCCTATCGAGTGAAGCCGGACTTCCGAAGGGAACTGCTGCGATGAGCATCGGGTCCAAGTCTATTACACTAAACGGTGTGAAGAAACCGATTGATGTGGCTCCGATTGTCAAAAATGGAAGCACCTACGTGCCGATAAAGGTAGTTATGGATGCATTTGGCGGGAGTGCCTCATGGGATAAGAACACCAAAGGGATTCTGGTGCTGCGTGGGGCCAAGGCGCTTGATCTGACCGTAAACATGAAGGAATTTGTATTGAACGGTAAACGCCAAAGTGCTGAAGTAGCGCCTTTAATCCTACAAGGCAGGACTTTAGTACCGCTCAGATTAGTTTCAGAACAACTGGGATTGACCGTAAAATGGGAACAGAAAACGAAGACCGTAACTATCGAATCGTGATATGGTAATATTAAAGGAAAGCCTTTAATACGATCCGATAGAAATGGGGCAGCATCCGTGGAATTTCAAGCCGATGCGATAGATCGCGTCATTAAGAATACCATCGACGTGATGGAGAGCAGCAAGTATCAGATATTTGAAATATTGCAGGTTGCACGGGATGAGCTTGTTGCACTCACCAAAGAACTGCAGCGGGTCATAGATGAAACGGATGAAACATTGCAAAAGGTAGACAAGCTGGAGCTGCAGTACCACCGCTCCCGTATCCGGCTGACAGAGGTCAGCCGGGACTTTGTCCGTTACTCCGAGAAGGATATCCGGATCGCGTACGAGAAAGCAACAGAGCTTCAGCTTGAGCTCATGATGACCAGAGAGAGGGAAGTCTATCTTCGGAGCAGGCGAGACGAGCTGCAGCTGCGGGTCCGCAGTGTCGAAAATTCGGTAGAGCGGGCAGAATCTATTGGTTCGCAAATGAGTGTTGTTTTGGAATATCTATCCGGGGAACTAGGACAAGTGACCAGGATTGTCGAATCTGCGAAGAACCGTCAGATGATTGGACTCAAAATAATCCTGGCTCAGGAAGAGGAACGGAAAAGAATTGCCCGGGAAATTCATGACGGTCCCGCTCAAATGCTGGCGAATCTAGTCCTAAGGACGGAAATTGTAGAAAGAATGCTGGTAAAGCAGGAATTCGGGCTGGTACAGGACGAAGTAATAGACTTGAAAGGGCAGGTAAGATACAGTCTGGAAGAAATGCGTAAGGTGATTTTTAATCTGCGTCCGATGGCGCTCGATGATTTGGGTCTGATTCCGACACTTCGAAAATACGTACATGATTATGAGGAAAAGACAAAGATCCGCACCTCCTTTGAAACGAGGGGCAAGGAGCACCGGCTGTCTTCAGCTATGGAGGCAGCCGTATACCGTCTGGTCCAGGAGGCATTGTCGAATGCGGCCAAGCATGCTTTTCCAAGCTACGTATTGGTGGAGATCACCTATCAGGCACAGCTGATCAAGATTGTCGTGAAGGATAATGGATTAGGCTTCAATGTAAAAAAAATCAGTGAACAGGCAAATCGTGAAAGTTTTGGGTTGGTCGGCATGCGTGAACGCGTGGAACTGCTCGAAGGAAGAATGGAAATACTGTCAGCTGAGAATCAGGGCACAACAATCGTAATTCACATTCCGACGAATGTGGAAAAAGGGAAGGAGTAATGTGATGGAAAACCAGAATCCTGGCAAGTCGCCCATTAAAGTTCTTTTGGCCGATGATCATCAGTTGTTTCGTGAAGGGCTTAAGCGGATTTTAAATATGGAGGAAGATATTGAGGTCATAGGGGAATGTGGTGACGGTATTCAGGTACTTGAATTCTGCAATGAAACCAAACCTGATATCGTACTGATGGACATCAATATGCCGATTGAAAATGGTGTGGAAGCCACTCAAAAACTGCGGGAAATGTTCCCGGATGTCAAAGTTATTATTTTATCGATTCATGATGATGAAAGTTATGTATTTGAAACCCTGCGCAAGGGTGCCAATGGCTATTTGCTGAAGGATATGGAGGCGGAATCGCTTATTAATGCGATCCGTTCAGTCTGTGAAGGCCATGCCTTCATTCATCCAAAGGTTACGGGCAAGCTCATCAACCAGCTGCGCCGTATGACATACCTCAATGAAACAGGAGCTATTGCTGAAACTGCGGTTAAAGAGGCTGGTGTCAAATTTGTTGCAGGCGATAATAATCCGCTGACCCGGCGTGAAGCAGAAGTGCTTCGGCTGATGGCTGAAGGCAAGAGCAACAAGATGATTGGTGAATATCTGTTTATCAGCGAAAAAACCGTCAAGAACCATGTGAGTAGTATTCTCCAAAAAATGGAAGTTGACGATCGAACACAGGCTGTTATCAATTCGATTAAATATGGGTGGGTAACCCTGTAGTGGTAGGTTAAACTTTTACATATAATGATTGTAGCTGCTCTGCTGCAGTCAAAGTATTGGTTGAGTCTGCAGCATTATTTGAAGGAAATGCAGTCTGCTCTGGGCAGTCACCGACCTTTTATCACCGGCATATATTGTCGGTATAAGAGGAGGTGTATCTCCATGGTAGCCCAGTTAATATGGATTGCGGCCATCTATGTTTTTGCGGTAGTGTTGGTTCATATGCTGAGTAAACGGGAGCAATCCCGGCAGGGCAGCCAGTCTGGCAAACGGCTTCATTACATTCTCATTACCCGTAATCATGAATATGTAGTGGAATGGTATATCAGAGCGCTGACCCTCCATTCATTACTAAGCGGAAAGATGCTGCAGGTAACCTTGATGGATGACGGATCCAATGATGCAACGTTGGACGTAGCTACTCGGCTTGCCCAGAACGGTTCCGCCCTGGAATTTGTTCCGGCTATGCCGGTCTGTGCCTTTGAATCGGATCTAAACCTTCAATCTGGAATCGTAGTGGATTTACGGGGGACCGGACAATCGGTGCCGCTGCCTTTTCTGCAAATACCGTGGAGCAGGGGATGCAGATCAAAGCGAGGCGAATAATCATAACATATGCAAGCAAAGCAGGAAACGGGTGAAGCACACTCTTCAGAAATGGGGGAGTGTGCTTTTTTGTGTTGTCCAAACAAATTTTAGGAGGTGTAGCAGGTGCAGGCAGCAGTATATGCGGTAGAGCTTGAAGGAGACTGGAGTCTGTGGGTCTCACTCCATATGAATGTTGACAGGATATGGTGGAGCGGTACCAGGGGAGAAAGGGATGGATGGAATAATAGGGCTGCGGACAAGCTGGTGCTCCTCTCTTCGGCGCTTCCTCTCGGTTGGGCGGTGAAGCTGAGGGAGCACTGGGATTCCTCACGGGCAGCGCGGCAATGGCAGGAGGAAGACTGGGGGAGATATATGGCTGAGGTGCTCAGAGCTGAAATTGACGTGGAGAGAAGAGGCGGCGGCAGCTGGAATGTGGGCGGACTCTATACGGAAGTTGATGAAAACTACAGATCAGCTATAGGTTGTGAAAAAAGCATATGCGCGGATGTTCTTGGAGCTGCGGCAGAGCAGTTGATGCAGGTACTGGATGGCCGTTCATTACTCCAGCCTGAAGTCGAAGCGCTCCTGGAGGAGCAGCTTCCAGGATTGGCTGGACAGTGGCGGGCGGCTGTTCAGCTCTGCCATTTGCAGGGGCGGCTGAGCGTGGAGGCCGCTGTTGGCGCAGGCCGGTTCCCTGCGGTCACCGGCCGCCTCCTGCGCACTGCGGCGCTCCGCCTGCCGCAGCTGCGCCTGCTCCGGCGCGGCGCGGGTGCCCGCCGCGCGGAAGAGCGCTGCCTGCGCTGCGGCAGCGCCCCCACGGGCCGCACGGCCTGCGCCGCGTGCGGCCTTACAGGCTGCGCCTATTGCGAGGCCTGCCTCGCACTCGGGCGCAGCCGGGCTTGCGCGCTGCTGCTGCGCAGCGCGGCCTCTCCGGCCGTGCGGTGCACGGCCGGGGCTTCCCCCACCGTGGCGGCACGCAGGTGGGGGCTTAGCGCGGCGCAGGCGGGGGCCGCCGGCGCTGCGCTGGGGTTCCTGGCGGAGCCGCGGCAGCGCTCCGCCGCCCGGAGCCCAGAGCGGTTCCTGCTCTGGGCTGTCACGGGAGCGGGGAAAACGGAGATCACGTTCCCGCTCCTTGCGGCCGTGCTCGCTGCCGGAGGCCGTGCGCTCGTCGCCACGCCGCGGCGCGACGTCGTGCTGGAGCTGGCGCCGCGGCTCGCCAAGGCGTTCCCGGCGGAGACGCTCGCCGTGCTGTACGGCGGCAGCGCAGACCGCTGGACCCACGGCCAGCTGACTCTGGCCACAACCCACCAGCTGCTGCGCTTCTACCAGAGCTTTGACCTTGTCATCATCGATGAGCTCGATGCCTTTCCTTACCACAACGATCCTATGCTGGCCTATGCGGCAGAGCATGCTTGCAAGCCAGGGGGTTCGTTCATCTACCTGTCAGCTACACCGCCAACGGATTTGCAGCGTTTAGCCCACGCAGGCAAGCTACCTCATGCCAGGGTACCTGTCCGTTTTCATGGTCATCCGCTGCCGGTGCCCCGGCATGTTGGGATGTCTTCCGTCCGCGTATGCCTGAAGCGGGGAGCGCTGCCCGGAAATCTGCTGCAGGCACTTCGCAGGTCCTTTACGCGTAAGGCACAAATTTTTCTGTTTGTGTCGCGAATAGCCCACATCGAAGGATTACTGATTCTTCTCCGCCAGGACTTTCCCGGAGCAGCAATGGAGGGCACCTCTTCCCGGGACCCGGCAAGAGCGGAGAAGGTTGAGGCTTTCCGCAGCCGCGCAATCTCACTTCTAGTTACCACGACAATCCTCGAACGGGGAGTTACCGTTCCCCGCAGTGATGTTTTTATACTGGATGCGGACAGCAGCCTATTTGATGAAGCCTCACTGGTGCAGATGGCTGGAAGAGCTGGGCGCTCCAAAGAAGATCCGGCAGGAACCGTTTTGTTTTTCTCTCCGCAATGGACGAAATCACAACGGGGAGCAGTCGCACAGATCCGAACGATGAATACCATCGCCCGCAGACAAGGGTACATAAGCAAGGGAGCGGGGTTATAATCTTGATGAGCACATGGTTCCAAGTAGCCAAGTCACTGCTTGCTCCTTCCGCCTCGGACTGTCTTATTTGTGGTAAAAAAACTCAATTATCATCAGAGATTCCAGAAGTTTGCAAAAGTTGCCAGACCTCCATCCCTTGGATTCGTAATCCGCGCTGCTCTAAATGCGGCCGCCATGTGGGCTGTCCGGATTGCAGCCGCAGCGGGGACACGGGTCCAATAGTCTGCAACCGCAGTGCGGTAGCTTACACAAGTGTGATGCGTGAGGTTCTGGGCCAGTATAAATATAGGGGGAACGAACGTCTGGCCCCTGTACTCGGTCTGATGCTGGATCGGGCATATACGGTTCTCCAAGCAGAGCGGGGGCAGCTGCGCGGTGAAGGTTCCCGGCAAATCCATTCGAAGTTTCCTGCTATCAAAGGCAAATTCAAGCGCATCAGTCGTGCCAGCTTATGGCAGGCGGATCTGCTGGTCCCGGTTCCGGTAAGTGACGCCCGGCTGGCTGAACGCGGGTTCAATCAGGCTGAGCGTCTGGCGGACGTTCTGTCCCGGTACAGAAGGATTCCCCAGCTGCCGCTGCTGGTCCGCACCCATCATACCGGTAAACAGAGTTTCAAAAGCCGCGCCGAACGGCTGGCGGATATGAAGCATGCTTTTGCAGCCAACCCGGATCCTGCTATTCGCGCAGAGTTTGTCTATTGGCTTGAGTCAGCCGGACTTCAGACTCAGTCACAGCCTCTGCAAATCATCATTATCGATGATATTTACACAACAGGAAGTACGATCCGGGCCTGCGCGGAAACTATTCATGTATTGACCGGCAGCCTAGGCTGTACAGCGGATATTTACAGTTTGACCTGGGCACGTTCGTGATTCTGCCTTAATCTAAGCAATGTTTCAGTATTTATTTGTAAAACTAATATAAACACATTGCACCTCAATAGCCGATACTAATGATAGACGAAGCTTCTGCAATCATGTAATCTAGGAGCATAAGATATTATACGCTGCACAAAATGTATGGAAGGGAGCCGCTGCTGAAAATGAATCTAGACAATTGTCCACGGTGCGGCCGGTTATACGTCAAAAATATTATGGACCTGTGCCAGCCCTGTATTAAGGATTTGGAGCATCAATATGAGACCTGCGTAAGTTATTTACGCGAAAACAGAGGCACTAACATTCAGGAGCTGTCCGATGCAACGGAAATTCCGATTAAGGAGATTACCCGTTTTATTCGGGAAGGCCGGATTTCTATCGCGAATGCGCCGAATATGATGTACCCTTGTGAGGTCTGCGGAACCTTAATCCGGGAAGGCCATATGTGCGACAGCTGCCGCAGCCGTTTACGCAAAGATCTGACCAATGTAGTGAAGGAAGTTGCTCCTGCAGAACCCTCTAAAAAATCTGGGGAAGGCGCATACCGGGCCGTCGACAAGATGCGTGAATAATTAAATCTGCAAAATAACGCTTGCAGGTATAAAGAATGTTTCAAAGATGGCCGATAAACTTAGTAAAGATTATCGGCTTTTTTATATTAAAAGGAAGGTGGAAGTTATGAAAATTAACGAGACCGGACGTATTAATGCGATTAACCCGTATCAACGCAGCGCGGAATCGCCTAGACAGGAACAACTGAAGAAAAGCACACGCAAGGATGAGGTTTCGATCTCAGATGAAGCGATAAAGCTATTACAGGCACAGAAAAGCGGAGAAGTTGACGACGAACGTGCAAGCAAGATTGAAAGCTTGAAACAGCAAGTTTCCGCAGGTACCTACCAAGTTGATGCAGCCAAGCTCGCAGCCACACTCGCCCCCTACTTTAAGCAATCCTCCGAGAATTAGGTGAAGACACCCATGCCATTGACAACATTGCTGGAATTGCTTGAGCGGCTGGACGAAGCGCATATTCAAATGCTGGATCTGGCCGCTTTTAAGAAACAGACGATTATGGATAACAAGGTGGATGGTCTGATTGACATCCTGAACCGGGAATCCAAGCTAATGAAGCTAATTGAGCAGCTCGAAGAGCAGCGTGCGCAGGCCGCATATGCTTTTCTGCAGGGGGTCGGGATTCGTTCCAACCTGAACCTGAACCTCTCTGAGCTCTCACGTCTTGTATTTGATCCTGAAGACAAGTCGCGGCTGCTGCATATTCAGCAGAAGCTTTCAGGCACACTACGCCGCTTGAAGCAGGCCAATGAGCTGAATCAGAAGCTGATTGAGCAGTCGCTTACCTTTATAGATTATTCCCTGGATTTGCTCGTCGGAAGACCGAACCAGGATTTTACTTACCATCATCCGTCCGACAAGGGCAGTGGCTCCACCCGGCCGGGTCTTTTTGACGCACGCGGATAGACTTACCGTTCTTGCAAGCCGTTTTGCCGGAGCCATCATAAGGGAGGAACCAGTAGCATGACATCCACATTTCACTCAATTGAGACGGCAAGACGAAGCCTGTTCACACAGACCGCTGCGCTCAGCACAACCGGACACAATATCGCTAACGCCAATACGGAGGGCTACACCCGCCAGCGCGTGAACATGAAAGCCGCTTCTCCCATTGAAGCATACGGTCTTACGAATTCCACGGTTCCCGGGCAGCTGGGTACCGGGGTCGAGTTCACTTCCATCGAGCGTATCCGCGAGATGTTCCTGGACGATCAGTACCGGGGTGAGAACTCTGCCAGCGGCAACTGGAGCATCCAATCCGATACACTGGACAAGCTCGAAGCCATCGTGAATGAGCCTTCGGATACAGGCATTCGAACAGTACTGGATAATTTCTGGAAATCCTGGTCTGACCTCAGCAAGAACCCTGAAGATCCTACAGCCCGTAAGATTGTTGTGCAGACTGCGGAGTCACTCACGGATGCAATGAACTACATGAGTACGCAGTTGAGCAATCTGGACCGGGATCTTAGTACCAATATTGATGTCAAAGGAAAACAGGTTCAGGGCTATTTGAGCTCTATCGCTGACCTGAATCAATCCATTGCTAAAATCGAAGGTATGGGCGATCACGCCAATGATTTGCGGGATCAGCGTGACCTGATGACAGACAAGCTGTCCAAGATTGCGAACATTACTGTTCTGGAGACCGATGCCGGCTATAATATATCGCTGGGTACCCGGCAGCTGGTTCAAGGACAAGCCGTTACAGCGACTGTAGACAGCGCGTTTCTCAACACGGCTTATGCCTCCGGGGATCTCAAGGCTGGAGAGGCTTACGGAATGATCTTTTCCAGCAAAACCTACGTCGCGGATTATAAGAAACAGTTGGATGATATGGCCAATACAATCGCCAATGGCGAGGTGAAGGTTACGATTCCTGCGGGTTCAACACTTCCGGCTGGTACCACAGTGTTCAAGGATTCAGAAATTGTTAATGCCGATGGCACCAAAACAACGCTCCTTGCCGGTGCTGCAGTCCCTATCCCGTTGACAGGTGATTTGAAAACTACAGTCAAGGGCCTGAATGGTCTGCATCAGCTGGGGTTTGCGATGGATGGCAGCACAGGCCGCCCATTCTTCACGCCATCAGTGGCCGGGGAAGCGATCACCGCGAGCAATCTTCGACTGAATCCGGAAATTGCTGCAGATCCTTCCCTATTCGCTACTTCTCTCCGCGCCACTACAGACACTGCCGGAAAGGTATCGGTAATTAAAGGGAACAATACACTGGCGCTTTTGTTCAGTAACATGAAGGACAACAATACCTTCACTACAGCGGATGGTATTAAGAGCGGCACTATCGGATCATATCTCAGCTCCATGGTGGGGCAACTGGGAATTCAATCCCAGGAAGCTACACGTCAGACGAGTAATGCCGATTATCTGGTGGAACAGGTGAATTCACGCCGACAGTCTGTAAGCGGAGTGTCCCTGGATCAAGAAATGTCGGATATGCTGGTATTCCAGCATGCTTATAGCGCCGCTGCTCGGTTTATGACGACCTATGACGAAATGCTCGACAAACTAATTAATTCTACCGGCACCGTCGGCAGATAAAGGAGGAATAGCTTATGTTGAGGGTAACCTCCAATATGATGAATTCACAGCTGCTGCTTAACCTAAACCGCAATGCGCGCACCATGAACGACACCCAGCTCCAGCTGTCCAGCGGCCGCAAAATCAATAAGCCTTCCGATGACCCGGTAGGGATTACTTACTCCCTGCGTTACCGTGCCGAGCTGTCTTCAAATGAACAGTACACCAAGAATGTGGACAGCGGGCTGTCCTGGCTTGATTATAACGACACCGTGCTGGGACAAGCGGGAGATGTTGTTCAACGTCTTCGCGAGCTTACTGTAAAAGCTTCCACGGGAAGCAACCCGCAATCAGCTTTGGACAGTATTAATGAAGAGGTTTTGCAGCTCAAAGAACAGCTCGTGGATATCTCTAACAGCAAGCTCAACGGGAAATATATTTTTAATGGTGAGCAATATACAACCAAGCCATACGATTTTGCTAAAGGTTCAGATGGTACCTATGACACATCTACCCCTGTCACTACAGACAATGGACAGATTCAATATATCGTAGGTGAAGGGGTACAGCTGCCTATAAATATGACTGGGAATGATGTTTTCGGATATACGGGCGATTCTGATAATCTGTTTAATATTATTAATAGTATTTCTGCCAGTTTGAAAACAGGGGATATTACCGGAATTTCTAACCAGCTGGACAAAATTGATTCGCGTCAAGAAAAGATTTTGTCAGCCCGCTCGGAAATAGGTGCAAAGACTAACCGTGTGGAACTAATGCAGGACCGTCTGAGTGACCTGAGTATAAACCTGACCGATCTGCAGGCCAAAACAGAGGATGCTGATTACGAGGGACTGATTATGCAGTCGAAGATTCAAGAGAACATCTATAATGCATCTCTTTCTGTAGGAGCCAAGATTATCTCTACAAGCCTAGTCGACTTCATCAGATAACGGAGGTGGTTCTCCTTGCTGCAACCTATTCTGCAAATTCGGCAGACACCGGCAGTAATTGGGATTGATGCTGATTTAGGTGCATTTTCTATAACTCAGCCTAAAGCTGATGTTACTATCACGACTACACCTGGAGAACTGAGTGTTCAGTCTTCCCGTCCGGAGCTCACGATTGATCAGACCCGGGCACGTGCGGCCTACAATGGAGGCAGCGTGTTAGATATGAACAAAAGAATTTATTCGGGAATTCAACAATTATACCTTCAGGCGATTGCACGCAGAATGGAGCAAGGAACCCGGATGGCTGAGTTTTTTAAGCCGGGAAATACAATTGCAGAAGTCTATGGGACGGATACTGAACCCAATTCATTTCCCGATCCGTGTGGTACGGCGTCCTATGATAATGTAGATATTCATTTTGTAACAAGTGCTCCCGAGGTCAGGTTTAAGGCAGCACAAGTGGATATTCAGGTGGAGAGACATCGTCCAGAGATAGAGTATACTCGCGGGAAGCTGGATATTTATATGCAGCAGTATGCCTCAATACAATTTATCCCACCGGAAGTAAATGTTCAATTGTAAGGCAATGAGCTATGGATGTGCCAGAGTGCGCTTCTATAGCTTTTGTATTATCTAACATAATTATCTTAATAGGTTTACGAGGATAGCTGGTTTTGCTATGCAGAACTTTTAAGGAGTGAATAACTTGATTATAGAAACACTTTCAATGGGCAAACTTGAAGTAAATGAAGATCAGATTTATCATTTTCCTAAGGGTATTCCAGGTTTTGAAGAGGAGACGGACTTTGCCCTAATTCATATGAGTGAGTCCCCTTTTTGGGTGTTGCAATCGTTGAAAGAGCAAGAACTCTCTTTTTTGCTGGGTGATCCATTTGTCTTTTATCCATCCTATGAATTTGAACTACCTGATGATGAAGCAGAGGAACTGGGAATAGAATCGGAAGTGCTCGTTCGCTGTATCATTACACTGAAGGAACAAATAGAGGCTTCCTCCATTAACCTTTTGGCGCCAATTGTATTGAATCCAACCGGCCGAACCGGTAAACAAATTGTGCTCCACAGAGCGCCCTATCATACGAAGCATAACTTGCTGCAAGAGCAACCAGCAATAGACGGAAAGGATGGTGGGTGATATGCTCGTGCTGTCCCGCAAAAAAGGAGAGACCATCGTCATCCAGGACCAGATTGAATTGACGATCTTAAGTGTGGATGGTGATACTGTAAAGGTTGGCATTTCTGCCCCCAAACATGTTGATATTTTCCGTAAAGAGGTGTATCTTTCTATTCAGGAATCCAACAAGGAGTCTGTAGCTCCACAACAATCTGATTTGAATGCGCTGATTCATCGGCTTCGTGGACCACAGAACAAATGAAATCTATTTAGGGCATTATGAGGAGGTATCTCAGCAGCTATTTTCTGCTGCTAGGATATCTCCTTTTCTATTTTGAAATATATCCTCTTAGTTTCTAAAAAAACTTTTGAAATACTCTAAACAGTTGAGGACCTGCTGTCGATATATGTATTAGGCACTGAGCCAGCGGGGCGGCCGACCTTAATGGCTCAGCGTTTACCACATGGATGTGGAACTAACTTAATTTCAGGGAGGAAATATCAAATGATTATTAACCACAATATCGCGGCGCTGAACACTCACCGTCAACTGTCTACTAACACTGCTAACACTAACAAAAATATCGAGAAATTGTCATCCGGTCTTCGCATCAACCGTGCAGGTGATGACGCAGCTGGTCTGGCAATCTCTGAAAAAATGCGCGGCCAAATCCGCGGTCTGGATCAGGCTTCCCGTAACTCGCAAGATGGCATTTCATTGATTCAAACAGCTGAAGGCGCACTGAACGAAACTCATAGCATTCTGCAACGTATGCGTGAACTTTCCGTTCAATCTTCAAATGATACTAACACTGGTAGTGACCGCAGCGAACTGCAAAAAGAAATGAACCAATTGAATTCAGAAATTGATCGTATTCAGTCTACAACTCAGTTCAACACCAAGAACTTGCTAGATGGTTCTATGGGTAGTGCCGTGAGTACTGCTGTGGCGAATGTTAATACAAATGCTTCTTTGAAGGGCGCAGCAGGAGCAGCAGCTTCTACTTCTACTGTAATTACTGCACTCACTGATAAGAATGGTAACAGTCTGGGAATTACTTCAAATGACTCCATTACCGTCTCTTATGTTAAGAATGGCACGACAGTTACTAATACCTTTGCTGTTAGTGCTGCATTGACATTAGCGGCCCTGGGAACTACTGATGGTGCTACTGCCGATGCATCTACAACTATCTCTGCAACTAGTAATGGCGAAGCTGTAGTAACAGCTGCTGCTACTGGTACTACAAGCGCTGTGAATGGTTTGACAATCACTATTAAGGATAGTCTTGGCAATGTTCGTAGTGCTGCCTCAAATGCACTGTCCTCCTTCTCAGAGACTACAGCAGCAGCTAATGTAAGAACTGATGGAACTGCAACCTTCCAAATTGGTGCTAATACAGGTCAAACAATGGGCTTGTCTATCGAAGATATGGGAACTTCTGCTCTGGGTGTAGCGGGCTTACAAATCTCTACTCAATCCCAAGCAACTGTAGCTATTAAGGTTATCGATACAGCCACTCAAAAGGTTTCCAGCGAACGTTCGAAACTGGGGGCTGTTCAGAACCGTCTGGAGCATACGATCAACAACCTGGGAACAGCTTCTGAGAACTTGACAGCTGCTGAATCCCGTGTGCGTGACGTTGACATGGCGAAAGAAATGATGGAACAGACCAAGAATAATATCTTGGCTCAAGCAGCTCAAGCTATGTTGGCTCAAGCTAACCAACAGCCACAAGGCGTACTTCAATTGTTGAGATAATTAATTGATGCATATTGAAGTTAATAACTGAATTTATTCTGTGATTAACAGAAGGCGTAGCCCCACATTGTGGGGCTATCTTTCTATGCAAGACTAAACTAAACTGAAGATGGCTTTAATATTTTGTGAATAAGGAGAATCATGCATGACGTTACTAAATAGAAATATCGAAGTGTTATCTCGGAATGCAATTCATTGGATAAGTGAACAGAAAGAGGGGGATTATGGTAATGAGTTAATGAGTAAAGATGCGGAAGGTAATGAATTCATCCTGTGTAACAGCCAGAATCTGCTTATAAAAAGGGAAATTGAAAAAGCTAGTTTGCCCAATCCAAAAAAAAGAGAACTGATTTTTGCAGTAGGCATTAATTCGATGGAAGAAATCAACAAAGTAATTCAAACCATGAGCAAAGAGTCTTTCCTGATCATTATTGAACCTAACCCAGCCTTCTTTAGTTACGCATTAAATAATAGGGATTTATCTTTTTTTAAAGAGTTTAATGTGATCCTTTTTGCTGATGAATTGAGTAATCTATCAATTTTCCTGGATAAGATATTTTCGACAACTATGATCTATTACCTCAAAAGCATGAGATTTTACTTTACATATTTCTACAGAAAATTCGCTCTGGATATATGTATGTATTTGGTAAGAGCAGTTAAGGAAACGGCGAAATATAAAGCCATGCTTTTTGGAAATTCGATTGAGGATAGTTTAACTGGATTCAAACACAATATGATGAATCTACATCACTTAGTGGATTCAAAGGACGTCTCGCGTTTAAAAAATATTTTCAAAGACACGCCAGCAATAGTGGTAGCAGCGGGCCCATCTCTTAATAAAAATATAGAACAGCTAAAGAGACTGAAATCGAAGGCTGTAATAATTGCTGTAGACACTATCGCTCAAAGACTTTGTGAGGAAGGAATTACTCCGGATTTCATTTGTTCAATTGAACGCGAAAAAGAAACTTATTCCTACTTCTATGAAAATAAAAACTATCCTTCTGATACAACTCTTGTGGCTCCACTTCTTCTTTATCCTCAAATTTTCGAAGAATTTAATGGGGATATTATTATCCCTATGCGAGGAAACGTAGGGGAATATATCTGGCTTCAAGAGACATTCGGACTAGTGGGGGATAATTCAATCAGTATTGGGTTGTCCTGTGCGCATGTTGCTTTTGGATTTGCGGAACATATAGGTGCTTCTCCAATTGTTTTGGTGGGTCAGGACCTTGCTTTTGGGAATTCTGAAGAGGAATCCCACGCCGGGGGAACAATATATGATAATAAAGATTTCACTAATGAAGTATTTTCTGCAATCGATAAAACCTATACTGAAGGTTATTACGGAGGAACAGTCCCTACAACAGATATTTGGATTAATTTCCGTAAATGGTTTGAAATTGAAATTTTTAAAGAGGACTTAGTCGTTATAAATGCAACTGAAGGTGGTGCTAAAATTGAAAACACTCTTCAATTGAGCTTAAGTGAAGTCGCTAAACAATACTGTTCTCAAGATATAGTACCAGTTAAACATGTGATGAAAAGCGTAGTTGAATACCCTCTAAATTTAGTGCAAATGAAATTGACACTGAAGGAACAAAAAGAGATCTTTACCAGTTTGAAGCTAGAATTTGAAAACCAAATTGAAGTAATTAAGAGATTAAATATTAATAACGGTTTATCTGAAAAACAATTATTGAAAGTGATGGGGAAACTAAGTAAAACGGATGAGCTTTTCGAGAAAGTAACGGAGAACTGGCTTTTGCGTCATAACCTACAGCCAATAATGATGAGTTCTTTGTGGAATCTATATGCGATAGAACAAACATTATCTTCTTCCAATTTAAATGCGAACAGAGACATACAGATGGAGTTTCTTATGGTCAGTGTTGTTGTTCTCGGGGAAATTATCTCTATAATTGAGGGAAGTTCAAAGAACCTTTAAGGGACATTGGAGCGTGATAATATGGCGGAGAATAAAAAGATATTAGTAACTGGAGCTGATGGCTTTATTGGGTCTCACCTCACGGAAAAGTTAATCAAGGACGGATATGAAGTGAAAGTTTTCGTATATTATAACTCCTTTAACTCTTGGGGCTGGCTCGATCATTCACCTTATAAGAAAGAGTTTGAAGTGTTTGCAGGAGATATTAGAGATCCTCATGGGGTAATGGAGGCGATGAAGGGCTGCAGCAAGGTTTTGCATTTAGCTTCATTAATCGCTATTCCTTATTCATATCATTCTCCGGACACTTATGTAGACACGAATATTAAAGGTACATTGAACGTACTACAAGCTGCTCGTCAGCTAGAAGTATCAAAAGTCGTGCATACCTCCACAAGTGAAGTTTATGGTACAGCACAATACGTACCCATTGATGAAAATCATCCATTACAGGGGCAGTCACCGTATTCGGCATCAAAGATCGGTGCTGATCAAATGGCGCTCTCTTTTTATCGATCTTTTGAAACGCCTGTGGCGGTTATTCGTCCTTTTAATACGTATGGTCCGCGTCAGTCTGCACGCGCTGTGATCCCAACCATCATTACACAGCTTGTAGCAGGACAAAAGAATATTAAACTTGGATCAATAGCACCGACGAGAGATTTCAACTATGTTCAGGATACAGTGAATGGGTTTATTGCGATGATGAATAATGAAAAAGCTATAGGTGAAGTGATCAACATAGGAAGTAATTACGAAATTTCTATAGGACAAACTGTTGAGGCTATTGCAGAAGTAATGGGGGTAACGGTAGAAATCTTAACAGATGAAATTCGATTGCGTCCCGAGAAAAGTGAAGTGGAACGGCTCTGGGCAGACAATGCGAAAGCCAAAAATCTACTAGGATGGGAACCATCCTATGGGGGAATTGAAGGATTTAAACGCGGATTACAAGAAACGGTTGACTGGTTCATTAATCCAGCTAATCTAACTAACTATAAGGCAGATGTTTATAATATATGAGTAGTCAATGGCAGCATATCGCTCAGAATATAAAATCTCTATATGACAACAAGGATTTTGTTCCTCTTCATGAGCCGACTTTTGGGGGTAAAGAGCTACAGTATGTAACCGACTGTATCCAGACGGGTTGGGTTTCATCGGTAGGCAAATATGTTAATGAATTTGAACAAAGACTTGCAGATTTCACTGGCGTGAAGAGAGCGGTGGCCGTTGTAAATGGTACTGCGGCTTTACATATTGCACTGAAAGTTGCTGGTGTTCAAGTGAATGATGAAGTGTTCATGCCAGCATTGACATTTATTGCGACTGCCAATGCAGTTTCGTATTTACAGGCTGTTCCGCACTTCGTAGATGTATCTGAACACACCCTGGGACTTGATCCATATAAGCTCGAAGAATATATTCGAGAAATTGGAATAGTTGATAATGGACAGCTAATGAACAAGCATACAGGCAGGATCATTCGTGCTGTTGTTCCTATGCATACTTTCGGGCATTCCGTGGATCTTGATCCGCTAATAGATATCTGTCAACGTTACCATCTTGTTTTAGTAGAAGATGCAGCAGAATCACTCGGTTCCTATTATAAAGGGAAGCATACTGGAGGTTTTGGGCTCGTAGGAGCCCTCAGCTTCAATGGCAACAAGATTATAACTACTGGTGGTGGTGGGGCAATTCTAACTAATAATGAAAAGCTTGCCGACTACGCCAAACATATTACTACAACTGCCAAAAATCCTCACCAGTGGGAATTTAATCATGATGAGGTAGGGTATAATTACCGGATGCCCAATATTAATGCTGCTCTTGGTTGCGCCCAATTA
Source organism: Paenibacillus sp. P3E (assembly GCF_001909045.1). Lineage (NCBI taxonomy): Bacteria > Bacillati > Bacillota > Bacilli > Caryophanales > Paenibacillaceae > Paenibacillus > Paenibacillus sp. P3E. Next base: position 29,404 of record NZ_LVWH01000014.1, read on the forward strand.
GAGCAGATCGAGGGATTTCAAAAATTAAAACGACTGTTAACAACGCATTATGAGAAACTATTCGAAGGCGTAGAAGGTGCTCGACTGTTTACAGAGCCTTCCTTTGGGACAAGCAATTATTGGCTGCAGACCGTACTAATTAATGAAAAGTGCTATGACCGTGATTTTGTGTTAGAGGTGCTTAATAGTGAGGGTGTTATGGCTCGTCCGATCTGGACACCGCTTAATGAATTACAGCCTTATTTAAATTGTCCAAAGGCGGATCTTACAGTTACAAGACAATTGAAGGGCCGTATAATTAATATTCCTTCAACTCCGCTGGGGGGAAGGGCCTAATGAATAGACGTAAGATATGTATTGTTACAGGAACTCGTGCAGAGTATGGCCTTTTATTTCGTATAATGAAAGAAATTCAAGCAGATGATGAACTGGAGTTGCAATTAATAGCTACAGGTATGCATTTGTCACCTGAATTTGGATTGACCTATAAGCAAATTGAAGAAGACGGGTTTATTATTGATGAAAAAATAGAAATGCTCTTATCTTCAGATACCCCTGTTGCTATCGCTAAATCCATGGGAATTGCTACATTGGGATTTGCGGAAGCATTTCAGCGTCTGAAACCGGACATACTGGTTCTTCTCGGGGACCGGTTTGAAATATTCAGTGCTGCACAAACGGCATTAGTCATGCGTATTCCTGTTGCTCACATTTCTGGTGGTGAACTCACTGAGGGAGCAATTGATGAATCCATTCGTCATTCTTTAACCAAGATGAGTCATATCCACTTTACAGCAAATGAAGAGTATACTAGACGTGTTATTCAGCTTGGTGAGCAGCCGGATAGGGTGTTTAACGTAGGAGATCTTGGTGTTGAGAATATTCGGAAAATGTCTTTTTTGTCAAAGCAGGAGCTACATGAAATTTTAGGTTTGGATATTGAAAAACTCTTCTTAGTGACTTTTCATTCAACAACACTTGAAGTTGAAACGGCTAAAGAACAAATGGAAAATTTACTTGCTGCTTTTGATTTTTTTCCGGATTATAAAATTGTCTTTACTAAATCAAATGCAGATACAGATGGCAGAAGAATTAATGAACTGATTGATGAGTACACGGCTCTAAATCCAGAGCGGGCTAAATCCTTTTTTTCATTAGGACAATCAAGATATTTAAGTACAATGAAGCATTGTAGTATAGTGATCGGAAATTCATCTAGTGGAATTATTGAAGCGCCTGCCTTGGTTAAACCGACAATTAATATCGGGGATCGTCAAAAAGGCCGTTTAAAAGCAGGTTCTATCATCGATTGTGCTCCTAAGACGACGGAGATAGTAAATTCAATTCAGCAAGCTCTTTCAGATGAGTTTCAACAATTATTGACGAAAATTCATTTGGAATATGAGGGAGAGGTAGCTTCTGAACTTATAAAAAGTCATTTAAAAGAAATAAACATAGAAAATATTATTAGTAAACCCTTCTACGACTTAAATTAATTTTTTTTGTATTCTTTCTGGAGGTGATTAAATGAAAACCACATATATTATTGCTGAAGCAGGCGTTAATCATAATGGTGACATAAGATTAGCAAAGAAACTTATTGATATTGCGGTTAGTGCTCAGGCTGATGCAGTGAAATTTCAAACATTTAAAACAGAGAATGTAATTAGTATGAACGCGCCTAAGGCTGACTATCAAATTGAAACAACCGGCAGCGAAGAGTCGCAGTTCGAGATGGTAAAAAAATTAGAACTTTCGTTTGCTCAATTTTCAGAGTTGAAATTATATTGCGATGATCACAATATTGAATTTTTATCCACTCCGTTCGATATGGAGAGTGCTGATTATTTAATTGATACTTTAGGTTTACAAACAATTAAAATACCTTCCGGTGAAATCACGAATGCCCCCCTGATTCATCATATTGCACAAAAATCCGTGAAAATTATATTATCAACAGGAATGTCAACTTTGAGCGAAATTGAAGCTGCTCTTGGTGTCATAGCATACGGATATCTATCATCTAAAGGGTCTCCTTCTATTGAAGCATTTAAAGCGTCGTTCATTTCTTCCGAAGGTCAGCGTTTATTAAAAGAGAGAGTTACATTGCTCCACTGTACTACTGAATACCCCGCACCTGTACACGATGTGAATTTGTTAGCTATGAATACAATGAGTACTGCTTTTGGATTGCGGACTGGTTACTCAGATCATACAGAAGGAATAGCAATACCAATTGCGGCTGTTGCCCTGGGGGCTACAGTGATTGAAAAACATATAACTTATGATAAGCAAGCAGAAGGACCGGATCATAAGGCGTCTCTTTCCCCAGAAGAGTTACATCATATGGTTGAAGGGATAAGACAAGTAGAATTAGCTAAAGGCTCGGGTATAAAGATCCCTTCAGAATCAGAGTTGAAGAATCTTAATATTGCAAGAAAAAGCATCGTCGCACTTAAAAAAATCAGACAAGGTGAAACCTTAACTGCTGAAAACATAACTATTAAAAGGCCGGGAAACGGCATACCTCCATTTGAATATTGGAATATGCTAAATATAAAAGCTTCTAGAGATTTTGATAATGATCAACAAATTACTTTGACATGATAGTTTCTGCTGAACGGGCAATAAGTATATTTGAGAAACTACCTTTAGCGATGCAATCCTTTTACTTTCATCCTCAATATGTAATTAATGATGTGTTTTATAAAGAGGGCTTACAACCAGTATTTTTTGTGCATGAGGATAATGATAATATTTATTATCATGCTTTTCATATGGGTAAAGTGCCAGGCACGGAGTACTATGATATTCAGTCACCTTATGGATATGGAGGGCCGTTGATTACAGGCGACCAGCCATTTATTAATTCAAGCATTGAGGGTTATAAAAGATGGTGCTTGGAACAAAAAGTTATAGTCGAGTTTATCAGGTTCCATCCACTGTTGAACAATCATTTGAATTATTATGGGGAAGTTAGAGAAAACAGACAGACGGTTTATATTGATCTGAACTCCGGTGGAGAACTGCTTAATCAATTTAGTACTCGAGTGCGTACTGCTATTAGGAAGGCCCAAAAGGACAAAGTAAGTATCTCAATGCAAAAATCCAAGGTGAACGTACAGATGTTTTTAGAAATGTATATTTCACTAATGACAGAAAAGAATGCGGATGGTACTTATTATTTTAACAGTAAGTACTTTATAGAATTATTAGAGAAGGATGCTGTTCACTTACTAAGTGCAGAGAATGAATCTGGGGAAGTAATCGGAGCCGCAATATTCTTTATCAATGGTGACATAGCAGAATATCATCTCTCTGCTTCTAATACTGAAGGTAGAGAAAAAAATGTGACTAACCTACTAATTTACGAATTTGCAGAATACGCAAAAAAACTTAATGTTCAATCCTTGTATTTAGGTGGAGGGACTGACGGTTCAAGTTCAAATTCTTTGCTCTTTTTTAAAAAGGGATTTTCAAAGCAAGAAGCTACCTTCTTCATTGGTAACTATAAGCATAGTGAAGCTATTTATGAAGAGTATAAAACTGAATATATAAAACAAAATCCACAAAAAGAACAGTTTATTCTATTCTATCGTTAAGAAACCAGGTATGAATAATGGCATGGGATCAAACTCGGGAAAATGTATTCAAAATCCGGGAATGGGGTAATTATCCTTCGGAGGATTTAATCCGCTGTATTACACGCTATTTTTACGGAACTCCTAACAGGAAAGAGATTAAAATACTTGAAGTTGGCTGTGGAATTGGTGCGAATTTATGGTATGTTGCAAGAGAGGACTTTTCAGATTTTGGAATTGATGCTTATGAAAGCTGTACATTTGATGCTGTTATTGATAGTGAAACGATATCCGCAAATTCTTATCAAAATTTAGTGATGATATGAATGAGAAAGTAATTGAATGGATTGTTACCGGCGTGAAACATTGACTATTCAAAATATACTGAAGATAATTCATAATATCCAAAAGGGGCGTAACAGATGGATAACTGGCAAAGTATTTTAATCGCGCCTGAGATGACGGTTATTGAAACGATGAAAATTATCGACCAATCTTCACTGCAATTTGCTGTTGTTGTCGATAAAGATCGTAAATTGCTAGGAACTGTTACAGATGGTGATATTCGCAGAGGAATATTGAGAGGAATACCACTTGACTCGCCAATTAATTTAGTTATGAATAGCTCGCCTATATTCGAGAGGCAAGGTAAAAAGTTTCTTCATTACAAAGAATTGATGGGGACAAGACAGTTAAGACAATTACCTATTGTAAATAGAAATAACCAGGTTCTGCGCATTCTTTTTGCTGATGATATTGCACAAGTACTGCCAAAAGAAAATGTTGTAGTCTTAATGGTTGGAGGTCTAGGAACCCGCCTGCGGCCCTTCACGGATGATATTCCAAAGCCAATGCTTAAAGTTGGCGATAAGCCAATTTTAGAAACGATTATTAAGGGCTTTAAAAATTACGGGTTTACCAAATTTATTCTGTCTGTAAATTATAAGAAGGAAATAATCAAAGCTTATTTTCAAGATGGTAAGCATTTAGGTGTGAATATAGAGTACCTTGAAGAAGGTAAGAGATTGGGTACTGCGGGAGCTTTATCACTTTTATCAGAAAAGCCGAATGCTCCATTTTTTGTTATGAATGGTGACTTACTGACTAAAATGAACTACGAGCAATTGATGGAATTTCACTGTGAAACTAAATCAAACGCAACAATATGTGTAAGAGAATATGAATATCAGATTCCTTATGGTGTCATAGAAACCGAGAATCATCGGCTTCTTTCCATTGTTGAAAAACCTGTCCACAAAAGTTTTGTCAATGCAGGAATTTACGTGCTTGACCCGCTGGTGCTTGAGCATGTTCCGCAAGACGAATTTTATGATATGCCGGACTTATTCAAGAAATTGATGGACCTGCAAGGTGGTGTCTCTGCCTTTCCATTAAGAGAGTATTGGCTTGATATTGGCCGAGTGGATGACTATGAGAAAGCAAACGGTGATTATAGAGGTGTATTTATATGATCGATAATAAAAAGGTCCTTGCCATTATTCCTGCACGCGGGGGATCCAAGGGGATTCCCCGTAAAAATATTAAAACAATAGCTGGGAAACCCCTTATTGCATGGACGATAGAAGAAGCAAAAAAGTCAAGGTATATTGATAGACTTATATTATCTTCAGAGGACTCTGAGATTATAGAAATTGCCAGAGCATATGGGTGTGAGGTTCCCTTTGTGCGTCCTAAAGAATTGTCTGAAGATACCACTCCAGGAATTGATCCAGTTCTGCATGCTATAAATCAATTACCAAATTTTGATTATGTAGTATTATTACAACCCACTTCTCCTTTAAGATTATTAGAAGATATAGATGGCTGTATCGAGAACATGGTAAGTATAGGAGCACCTGCTTGTGTTAGTGTTACGAAAACGGAAAAATCACCTTTCTGGATGTATACTCTACAGGGTAATAAATTATTGAAACCATTAATTAAACAAGATGAGGTCATATCACGCCGTCAGGACCTACCAGATATCTATGCTTTAAATGGAGCAGTTTATGTAGCAGATATAAATTGGCTTTTGATAAGAGGCTCTTTTCTGGAGGATGAGACTGCTGCATTTGTAATGCCAAGGAATCGTTCCAGTGATATTGATACGGAGGAAGATTTCTTTTTTTGCGAGTACTCATTAGGTAGAAGATAGATTTATAGATTTACAGACGATATAGATGGCTCAATATCAAAATTAAATAATGACCTTTCTATTACAATTAAAATAAATCACATCGCCTTATAGTTTAGTTAACTTGCAAACTGTATATAATCGGAGGCCGGAATTTTGGAGACTTTATGTTATATAATTCAACCGCATGCAGATGTTGAATTGGGTTTTAGCAGAAACGAACTGGACTATTATGTTACGTTACCAGTTGAAAGTATAACCGACGATACTGGGCTAATAATAACTATCCCTGGATTTGGCGGACTTGCTAATTCGAGTTATCAATTAGAAAAATTAAATCCATACTTGGCTGAGAAATATAATTGTATTGTAGTTTCTTTGAATTATTTTGGTATATACCGAGGAAATAATATGAAGATGGATGATCACTTTATTCATAATATGGAACAGATTTATGGAACTCCAAGTACATACTGGAATAACATTACTTCGGATCACGATTTTTATGTGAAGTTAGGAGAACTACTTGAAAGAAGGGGGCTGTTCCAGTTAGACCCCCGCTGTCAAGCCTTGAAGATTACGGAACGGAATGAATATCAGTCTTATGGGTTTTTACCTGCTCTTGATAATCTTACTGTTCTTGGAGATGTTCTCAAAAGATACCCTACAATAAATAAGAGGAAGATAATTGCTTACGGTAGTTCGTACGGTGGTTATATAGCGATGCTTTGTGGCAAATTCGCGCCTAATACATTCTCAGTCATAATTGACAACTCAGGATTTTCACGTACCCGTTTGAAATATATCGTGGGTAGAGAAATATTAGAGCATGATTTTACTGCTACTGTCAATTACAATAATAAATTTTATACTGTGCCATTCGCATATAATAATCCTTGGACGATCATGGATGAAACATCACCTCATTATTTTGGAGATTCTCATAAGCAAATTCGTAACCTATTTATTAGAGAGCATAGGGTAAAATCGGATACACGTTATTACATTTTTCATTGCGAAGAGGATCAAATTGCCTCCGTTGAAGATAAAGATAAAGTGGTGGCCCTGTTATCCAATTATAATTCCACCTACTATAAAAGAGTCGGAATGAGTGATCTGGATGGTACGCTTTTTAAAAAATATGCACACGCGATGGATGCATCCTTACGCAAACTGTTTGACCACGTCGCCGAACAGGACAACGAATACGGATTGATGAAAGAAAAGAGCGAAAACGAATTCATTAATAATCAAGTTAACTCTTTGAATTGCGGTAATAAAAATTATATTTTTAATTTTAGGGATGATTTTACAATGAACGTTACCATAACGGATAACATAAAAACAGATTATAATTTAATTAGCTCATTTCAGTTAATGGGCGATTTATTGAATATTTGCGATTCGATAGGCGAAGGTTTTAGTTTTATCGTTGATAAGGTATCGGACAAAAACTATAATGATGCTGCTCTAGTTATGCAGGATATAATAGATGCACATACTGAGATTAATTTACGTATAGATACGTTTTCTAGGTTTCTTAGTGAAAATAACATACCTGCAACTAGTACACAGTTCGAACATTCTCTTTTAGAAGCTGTTATGCACTTCAATAATGAGTGGTGGGATTTATTGGGGGCTGAACTCGTGGATCGGGTCGTACCCAATTTTTTATTGTGGAAACAGGAGTTACACAACATTTTCGCTCCGTATATAAACCAGTATTAAAGGATACAATTTGGTAGATTGCGCGGTAGCCAGAACTCTTACGTTAGCAATGTCAAAAAAAAGGGAGTGGCCAAAAGGATTCGGATGCTGTCTTCCTATAAAATGGATGTCCCTGTGTTCCGTGATCCAAATAAGCACGAATTTGGAAACATCCCAACTCTGGCGGGGATCTTTGCTCTATCAACAGATCGTACTGCTGCACCAAATTGAACTTACTTCTTTTGTTCATTCACTGGGATTTTACTTTAAAGGTCAAAGAGTGTGGAACTTCCGCTTTTAACCATAAAGAAAAAGATGATCTCATGGCATTGAAAAAACATTGGTTTCCCCACTCTGAACCTATTGGTAGGTCTAACTACTTTATGATTGCTTAGGAATCTGATTACTTTGCGTAAACAAGGGTGAGTAACTTGAGTTAGTATCCTTGCTTCAGTCTCTTTCTTTATATTTGTGGGCCACAAAATAAAAGAAAAAGTGCTGTTAAGGAAACCATAATGCAAAGCATTAGACTATGATCATCTGCCGGGATTTTTCGTTCTTCTCCTAGTTAATCGAACCGTACCCCTTCCGCGACTCGGAAAAAGAAATTATGCGTGAGAGCTGCTATAATTACTTCATTTGTATAATATGTTCAGTAATTTGGAAGACGTAATGACGACAAAATTAAGGACAGTTCTAATATACTCCTGAGGGGACTATGCCTAATATTCTTTCTCTACCCTAAACATTTCCTGCTGCAAACCGATATATACTATATATAATTGAGGTTTTTGGAGGTCGGGGTTTGATGAATGTACAGTTTTCACTTTCCGCCAGCACTGTTGTTAATAGCCAAAGTAAGTCCGATTTATTATCTGGCAATGGACCCGTTACACCTGTTGTAGCAGCCTCCACGAACAATGATGATTCGTCTGTACCAGCAATCAAAGATGTTAAGGACCTGAACCTCAGAGAACGACAAGGTGCGAACGTCTCTATGGCTGAAGAGCAACTAATTAAAACCATTGAACGGGCAGTTAAGTCTTTGCAGGGTCCTCAGACAACTTTGGAAATTAGCATACATGAGAAAACACATGATATTATGGTCAAAGTCTTGAATAAGGACACAGGTGAGCTTATTCGAGAGGTACCGCCGGAAAAAACTCTCGACCTAGTTGCCAAGATGATGGAGATTGCTGGTATATTGGTTGACGAGAAGATATAAATCAGGAGGTGTAATAAACATTGGTATCTCGAATTAATGGTTTCTCGGGTATGGATATTGACAGTATGGTAAAGAACTTAATGACTGCCAAAAGAGTTCCCTTAGATAAACTGAATCAACAGAAAACTCTCCTTAACTGGACCAGAGACAGCTACAGAGAAGTGAATAGTAAACTATATGACTTTCGCAGCAATAAGTTGATTGACAAATATGGCCGTAACGAATCTCTAAATACCAATAAATCAGTGGTTAGCGGTAATACAGATGCTGTAAAAGCCACTGCGTTAGCAACGGCAAATGGTGTTGACATGAATGTTAGTGTTACACAGCTCGCTACAAAGACTACTGTAAAGACTTCAGGGGCTGGCTCAGGGTTTACATCAGCAACGACACTGTCACAATTGCAGAAAAACTTGGATGTTACTAGTACTCCCCCAACTGGGGGCTATCAGCTAACAGTGAATGGAGAAAATTTTTCCTTTACGGGAGATACGGCCATTTCTACCGTTATTGCTAGTATAAATAGTAATTCCAAGGCAAATGTAACCGCAACATTTGATGAGATCACTGGAAAGTTGTCTATGGCGGCTAAGAGTAGCGGACCTCCAACGAATGCTACACTCACAACTGAAGCAAAAGGAAAAGTCGTTTTGAGTGCGGATACTTCATTGCTGGGTTTGTTCTCCAAAAAGTCAGCCTCCACAACGTTTGCCCAGTTGAAAAGTGCAGTAAGTGATACTTCACTTGCTGTTGCGGGGGGGCAAACCTTTAAATTAACCATTGATGGTACAGATATTAGTTTTTTAGGAAGCGAAAATATAATTGACAAGATTAATGGTAATGCTACTTTGAATGCAACAGCTAAATTTGTTGCTGGTGAACTGATCGTTACCTCAAATGTAGATAATACTACTCGGTTAACAGTAACAGGTGATGATGCACCGTTACTCAAAGGAATAGGGATAACGGACGGTGTAAAAGCTCAATATTCAATTAATGGGACTAACCTAGAAAACGATAGTAATACTTTTGCAGTAAATGGTATACAATTGACACTCGTGGCAAAAACGGATGTTAACGGTACGGACAGTCCGACAAAAATAACGACACAAGTCGATGCAGACAAGGCAGTAGAAACAGTTAAGGGGTTCATTAATGACTATAATACTTTGATAGTGTCTTTAAATGCAAAATTGGACGAAGCGAAATATCGTGATTTCACCCCTTTAACGGATGAGCAGAAGAAAGATCTGAAGGACTCTGATATAACCGCTTGGACTGAAAAGGCAAAAAGCGGGTTACTTAAGAATGACGATATCCTTAAACCGTTACTGTCCACAATGAGAATGGATATTACAGAAAAGCTAAGTAAGCTTAAGGATATTGGAATTACAACAGGATCATATTTTGAGAACGGCAAGCTTTACTTGGACGAAAGCAAGTTGAGAACAGCGCTTAGCAATAATTCGCAAGACGTCATGGATTTACTTCAGGGCTCCCAAAGTAATCCTGATTCCGGATTATTTGATAAGCTATCCACGCGGGTTAGTGATGCATTGAGCAGTATCTCTGATAGAGCTGGTACCAATAAGTATTCAGGAGATCTTACAAGCACCTACAAAGAAGAAAGTGTAATGGGCAAAAAGCTCAAAGATTATAATAAGCGGATTGGGTCTATGCAAGATTACCTGGATAATCAGGAAACTCGTTACTACAAACAGTTCTCAGCCATGGAAACAGCAATGAATAAGTTGCAGTCCCAGTCATCCAGCCTGTTCCCTGCTTCCAGCTAAGATAATTTTAAAATAGAGGGTGAGAATTTTGCTTACATCTCCTTATGATAAATACCGGCAGTCCTCTGTTCAGACATCTACACCAGCACAGCTTGTGATTATGCTATACGATGGGGCCATTCGCTTTGTTAGAACAGCTTTAGATGGGCTTAGTAAAAAAGATTACGAAAAATCAAACCTTAACTTTGGTAAGGCCCAGACCATTGTCAGTGAATTAATGAGTACCTTAGATCATTCTTATGAAGTGTCTCAGAATCTTTTCTCCCTATATGAATATACGAATTTTTTATTGGTAGAATCCAACATTCGCAAAAGCCCGGAGAAAGCCGAAGAAGCCATCGGCTATCTGATCGAACTGCGTGAAACCTGGCTCCAAGCCTCGAAGCTTGCGGCAGGCCAGACCGAGACGGCGAATGGATGAACTTATCCGCAATCTGGATCAGCTCACTCGGGAGATGATGGGCCGGCTTCAGGAAGCGACGTATGAGGAGCTTGAGGCTTTCGTAGAGGAACGGCAGGAGATTGTCGATTCGATTGCAGAACAAGTCGCAATTTGTCAGTCTACTTCTGCACAAAAGGAAGAAATTCATCGGATTTTGGAGCATGACTACGCCCTACTAGACCGTATGAATGTCTTGCGGTTGGAGGCACAAGACTTTCTGCAGAAGCGCAACCATGCCAAAGTGCAGCGGAGTGCATATGAAGCGAAATACAGTGCGGACAGCATTCTCATGGACCGCCGAAAATAATATTTTTCCAAATGTTTCATCTCAGGAGCAGCCGGGTATTATATACCGTCTGCTCCTTTTTTTGATCCGAATATCACAATTTTTGCTTAAATTTGGTTATTTATTGGATGGTAAAATATTGAAAGTAAACATTTACTATTCCAATTGACAATGGAGAAGCAGCGGTGGTATAGTCGAGTTGTGAGCAAGACTCACGTTCATCTGATGACGAAGGGAATGTTTAGTCAATGGAAGGTAAAGTTAAATGGTTTAACGCAGAAAAAGGTTATGGTTTTATCGAAACTGCCGATGGTGGCGACGTATTCGTACACTTCTCCGCGATTCAAACTGACGGTTTCAAGACTTTGGATGAAGGCCAATCCGTAGAGTTCGACATCGTTGAAGGTGCACGCGGACCACAAGCAGCTAACGTCATCAAATTATAATCATCCGGCGCAGCCGACCTACATATATGGTAGATGGTTAGCAATTGAGACAACGCTAGCGTAGACCCTGGGGATTTTCCCCAGGGTCTTTTTTAATGCTTTTTTACAAAAAATCGTTCCAGATGTGGTGAAATTAAGTTGGAATTAAACAAAGTGTAAAATTAATTTAACGGAAAATGTTAACATTCTCCAGTATTTGGGTAATAGAAGACGTTGGGCTTTCTATCTTGCCTCGACGTACATTCTTTATGCTTAGGCGTGTGGCTTTTTGAGCGAGACCGTTGTTCAGGAGCGATGTAGTAAGCCTATGCCCATCAAACACTCAGGAGGATGAAAAGCAGAATGAAAAAGACGTGGCGTGGATTAATGACAGGGATACTGGGTGCAAGCATGTTACTCGGATCTCTAGGCAGTGTCTCTGCTGCCCCTGCCCCCAAGGATATTCAAGGACACTGGGCGCAGACGCAATTGCAGGATTGGCTGAATAAAGGGTATCTAGGCGGTTACCCGGATGGTACGGTGAAGCCTAACAAGGCGATAACGCGCGGCGAATATGTAGCACTGATTAATCGTCTGTTCGGGTTCAAGGATACGGGAACGATCAGCTTCACCGACGTGAAAAAGACTAACTGGGTATACTCCGAGGTGGCGAAAGCCGTGCAAGCCGGTTATATCGGTGGTTATGAGAATAAAACATTCCGTCCCGCTAATCCTTTGACCAGACAAGAGGCAGCAGTCATTGCTGCCAAATTGCTTAGCTTGAATACCGCCGCAGCTTCTACAACCTTTAAAGACAATGCTCAAATTGCCGCTTGGGCAAAAGGGGCAGTGGCAGCCGCAGCAGGTAAAAAGATCATCAACGGGTACCCGGATGGAACCTTTGGTCCTAAGAGATCGCTGACCCGGGCAGAGGCTGTGGGGATTATCAGCAATTCGGTTGTATTTAAGCCTTCTACCCCTGGAGTGACCCCTACACCAACTCCATCAGCGACGCCTGCGCCTGGCGCAACTCCTACTCCCACTGCAACCCCTGTACCAGGTGGCGGTAGTGGCGGAGGTAGTGGCGGCGGTGGTGTTATCACTACACCATCAGTAAGTGGTGTAACTTATGGACATGTGGGTTCGGTGACAGCAGATGTGTACCTTACTCCATCCGTAACCGGAGCAATCTATTATGTGGTGGCTCCTTACAGCAGCAGCATGCCGAATCCTAGTGCCTCGCAGGTAAAACTGGGAAAGACAAGTGCTGGAACCCAAGGAGTGAACTATGGAACCAAGGCCACATCGGCAGGGTCAACTGTTTCTTTTTCGGTATACGGGTTGCAGCCTAATACAGAATATGCAACATACATCATCGTTACAGATACTGCCGGGAACATGTCAACGGTATCGAAGCTTCTTTTGAAGACGAACACTAGTACTCCAACATCGATCACGCTGGTTGAACCGGGACATATGGGAACAGTGACAGCAGATGTCTATGTGAAATATGGGCAGACAGGTGGTGCTTCGGCTCCAGTAAGATATGTAGTACTGCCGGCTAATGCCGCCAACCCGACTGCGGCGCAGATTGCTGCCGGACAAAACAGCTCAGGGGGCCAACTTGCCGCACCTTGGACAGGTTGGATCACTCCGGCGCCTTCACCGGCGGTAAGACAGACACTGAGCTTGACTGGGCTAACTGCCAAAACAAGCTACAAGGTATACTTTATTACAGGTTCCGGCAGTGTCTGGTCACCTGTAGAAATTCTGCGTATTCAAACCAAGTAAGAGCTGGATAATTGCAATATTAACCGATAACACTAGGTCCGGCCCAGGCAGCTTGAGTTGCTCTGGCCGGACCTATTTATGTATATGGGGGGGCTGTGACATCTTTTGTTAGCTGGATGTAAACACTGTCATGATTTGTTTTTTACTTAGGCCTGACAATTTGGTATAATGGCTATGTAAACAAAGGAGGAGTGCCCATGCAATTCAGCATTCGAGGTCAACAAATTGAAGTGACCGACGCTTTGAGAGATTATGTTGATAAGAAGCTCAGCAGACTTGAGAAGTACTTCGATGCACCCCCTACCTCAGAAGGATATGTGACGCTTGGCGTTGTTCGCGGCCTTCATACGGTGGAAGTCACGATCCCGCTAGCAGGTGTAACGCTTCGTGCGGAAGACCGCAGCGATGATATGTACGCATCCATCGATGCCGTGGTGGACAAGCTGGAACGCCAGATTCGCAAACACAAAACCAAGCTCAATCGTAAGTTCCGTCAGGAAGGAAGCCTGAAAACGCTCTTTGTGGAAGGAGCACCAAGCAGCATTGCTGTTGAGGAACAGGATTACGATGATTTGGAAGTCGTGCGGAACAAGCGCTTCACTTTGAAGCCTATGGATGTAGAAGAAGCGATCCTGCAAATGAACATGGTTGGACATAATTTCTTCGTGTTCTCCAATATTGATACTTCTGAAGTTAGCGTTGTTTACAAACGCAATGACGGCAAGTATGGCCTGATCGAACAAGACTAGGTTTGGATGCATGAAGCCGTAACCCGACTTGGAGCAGAGATTTACTTCAGTCTGACAAAAGAAAATTAACCGAGCCCCTATTCGCCATAAGCGAATAGGGCTCTTGTGCGTATATACATGTGTTTATGACAAAATAGCGGCACTTTGGCAGTAATGAGATCACTTGAAAAATAAGGTTGCGGCTGCTTGTATTGCGGCTTCTCTTACAAACTGTTACAATTTATGAAGCAGCGGAATCGAAATCATATATGGCCCTTTCAATATTAGTGAGGATGGGCTCGGTTCCACCATCTGTGTTGCATGAAAGGGGTTAACCATGCTAGGACTTGTAAAAAAAATATTCGGCGACACCAATGAACGTGATGTCAAACGTCTCATGAAGACGGTCGATGTAATTAATGGGTTGGAGCCCGATTTCGTATCACTTTCGGATGAAGAACTGAAAGCCAAGACCAATGAATTCCGTGCCCGGATTGAGAAGGGTGAAACCTTGGAGGAAATTCTCCCCGAGGCATTTGCAACCGTACGCGAAGCTTCCAAACGGACGCTGGGCATGCGGCATTTTGACGTTCAATTAGTTGGAGGTATGGCGCTGCATGAAGGCCGGATCTCCGAGATGAAGACGGGTGAAGGCAAGACGCTGGTAGGTACACTGCCGGTCTATCTGAACGCTTTGCTCGGCAAAGGTGTACATGTTGTAACGGTCAATGACTATCTGGCTCAGCGCGACAGTGCGCAGATGGGACAAATTTATAACTTCCTGGGTATGACGGTTGGGGTAAACCTGAACGGCATGGACCATGCTGATAAGCAAGAAGCTTATGCCTGCGATATTACGTATGGCACAAACAACGAGTTCGGTTTTGACTACCTGCGCGATAACATGGTGCTCTATAAGGAGCAAATGGTTCAGCGTCCGCTCTATTTCTGTATTATTGATGAAGTTGACTCCATCCTGATTGATGAAGCGCGGACTCCTCTTATTATCTCCGGACAGGCCGAGAAATCGACGGAGCTGTATTATGCAGCAGACCGTTTTGTAAAGAGACTGACTGCGGAAGAGGATTATACTGTTGATATCAAGGTGAAATCCGTGGCTTTGACTGAAAAAGGTGTGGCTACGGCAGAACGCGCTTTTGGGGTGGAAAATCTGTATGACCATGCCAATGTAACTCTGAATCATCACATTGTTCAAGCGCTCAAGGCGAACGTAATTATGCGCCGCGATGTTGATTATGTAGTGAATGAGGACGAGGTTGTTATTGTCGATGAATTCACCGGCCGTTTGATGGCGGGACGCCGTTATAGTGACGGGTTGCACCAGGCTATCGAAGCCAAAGAAGAAATTCAGGTGCAGAATGAGAGTATGACCCTGGCTACTATTACCTTCCAGAACTACTTCCGGATGTACCGTAAGCTGGGTGGTATGACGGGGACTGCGAAGACCGAAGAAGAAGAGTTCAAGAAGATCTATGGTCTGGAAGTTCTGCAGGTGCCAACCAATAAACCGAACCAGCGTGCGGATATGCCGGACGTTGTATACAAAAGCGAAAACGGTAAGTTTAACGCAGTGGTAGCAGAAATTGTGGAGCGCCACAAAAAGAATCAACCCGTGCTGGTAGGTACGGTTTCTATTGAGAACTCCGAACGTGTATCGGAAATGCTGAAACGCAAAGGTGTAAGACACCAGGTGCTCAATGCCAAGCATCATGCGGCGGAAGCAGAGATCATCTCCCATGCAGGTCAGCCGGGAACCGTAACTATTGCTACGAATATGGCAGGACGCGGGACGGATATCGTACTCGGTGAAGGAGTGACAGATCTCGGAGGTCTGCATATCATTGGTACAGAACGCCATGAATCACGCCGGATCGACAATCAGCTGCGCGGCCGCGCGGGACGTCAAGGCGACCCGGGTTCCACTCAGTTCTACTTGTCGCTCGGTGACGAACTGATGAAGCGTTTTGGTGCAGACAACGTGCTGAACATGATGGACCGTCTTGGGTTTGAAGAGGATCAGCCGATCGAGAGCCGTATGATCACGCGTGCTGTAGAATCCGCCCAAAAACGTGTCGAAGGCAACAACTTCGATATTCGTAAAGTCGTACTTCAATATGATGACGTCATGAATCAGCAGCGTGAGATTATCTACAAGCAGCGCCGCGAGATTCTGGAGTCTGACAATATCAAAGACGTCGTAATTGAAATGATCAAGCCGGTTATTGACCGTATTGTTCATGCCCACTGCAGTGACGATATTCCCGAGAACTGGGAGCTGCAGGAGGTTGCTGATTATGTGAACAGCAAGCTTTTGGAAGAAGGCGAGCTGACACGGGACGATATGTGGGGCAAAGAAGTTGAAGAGATCATCGAATTCATCTTTGGCCGTGTACTGGAGAAGTACGCAGCCCGTGAAGAACGCCTTGGCTCTGAGCTGGTGCGTGAATTCGAAAAGGTTATCGTCTTGCGTTCGGTTGACAGTAAATGGATGGATCATATTGATGCGATGGATCAGCTTCGTCAAGGGATTCACTTGCGCGCGTATGGTGGTACTGACCCGCTCCGCGAATATCAATTTGAAGGCTTTGAAATGTTCAATGCCATGACCGCTACCATTCAGGAGGAAGTTGCGACCTACATTATGAAGGCGCATATTGAAACCAATCAGGAACGGCAATCCGTAGTGGAAGAGAATAAGATCTCTACTAATGGCGAGCCTGCTGAGAAGCAGCCTGTGCATGTTGAGGCCGCTATCGGCCGCAACGATCCATGCCCTTGCGGCAGCGGCAAGAAATACAAGAACTGCCATGGACAGAACGCGTAAGTACAGCGGGCCTTTTGATTTTCCGGCTTTCAGCTTTATCTTTTTCAGTAAACCAGTGCGCAGACATTAATCTGCAAAAGCTGTTTACAGAACTGTACTTTATGTACTTTATGTCTTGCTCCACAGTTCAAGGGTTATAATGACAATAAAAAGCGGCTGGGCCCGGGGGACTCCCCGTTTGCGGCCCGGCCGCTTTTTTGAGCTTGGGAGCTATGTTGATTCCTGAGCGAAGCGGAAGGCGTAATTCTTGAAACCTGGATTCAGGTGGGAGTAACGGAGGGGAAGTTTGGAACTGGAGGAGCGAATGCGTCCGCCTTTGTTCACAGATTTCAACCGCGGGCGGCGGTCTCCAATCAGGAAATCTGTGAACAACAGCGGCCGGAAGTCCAAACATTCCCCGCAGTTACGGCAACCACCGAAAATAGTGTGGAAAAGAACGAGCATCCGACAGCGGGGGGTAACAATAATATGCCCCAGGCTCAATCCAGCCGACCCGGCGCAATGATTTTATTTTGAAAGGTGAAGTGATCACACATGATTGATCCTAATGTTAAGCAGGACCTGCGTGAAATAGGCAAGAAACTTACAGACCTTAGGGGGTCTCTTTGACTTAGATCTGAAGCAGGAGATGATATCCAACTTCGAAGAAAAGATGGCAGCGCCCGGATTCTGGGATGATCCAGAGAAGGCACAAGGCGTCATCGCCGAGATGAACGCGGTGAAATCATCCGTAGATCAATATGAGAAGCTGCAGCAGGAATATGATGATGCGGCGATGATGGCGGAGCTGGCGGATGAAGAGGGCGATGAGGATTTGGCGACAGAGGTTGCTGGAACGATTCGCAGTGTGGCTGGCAAGGTCGATGAATTCGAGCTTCAGCTGCTGCTCAACCAGCCGTATGACAAGCTCAATGCCATATTGGAGCTGCATCCCGGTGCTGGCGGAACGGAGTCCCAGGATTGGGGGCAGATGCTGTTACGCATGTATACCCGCTGGGCGGAGAAACGCGGCTTCAAGGTAGAGGTCCTGGATTATTTGCCGGGCGACGAAGCGGGGATTAAGAGTGTTACGCTTTTGATCAAAGGCTACAATGTCTATGGCTATCTGAAGGCCGAAAAGGGAGTACACCGGCTGGTGCGCATTTCCCCGTTCGATGCCTCAGGCAGACGCCATACCTCGTTTGTATCCTGTGATGTGGTACCCGAGATTGCAGATGATGTAGAGGTGGATATCCGTACCGAGGATCTGAAAATCGATACGTACCGGGCCAGTGGTGCGGGCGGTCAGCATATTAATACAACGGATTCTGCAGTGCGTATTACTCACTTGCCAACCGGCGTAGTGGTAACGTGCCAGAATGAACGCTCACAGATCAAGAACCGTGAACAAGCGATGAAAATGCTGCGTTCCAAGCTGTATGAGCGCAAGCTGCAGGAGCAGCAGCAACATCTCGATGAGATTCGCGGCGAGCAATCGGATATTGCATGGGGAAGCCAGATCCGCTCCTATGTATTCCATCCCTATAGTATGGTAAAGGATCACCGTACTTCCGTGGAAACCGGTAATGTTGGAGCGGTGATGGACGGCGATCTGGACGCTTTTATCGACGGATATTTGCGCAGCCAGATTAAGACAGAAGCAGAATAAGGGGATAATGATAATTCCTACGCGTCTTCGGAGGTGTAGGAATTTTTTTGAGAAGTTTAGGGTGTATAATAGCTTCAAGTATAAACGTTAAGGAGAATAACTCTGCATGCAAAAAATCAATTCACGCAATAAACCCCCGCTGATTCCGCTGAACGGGCCATTGCGCCATACGGTGGATATTGTGCTGATTCTGGTGGGCTCACTGATTACGGGGCTTGCTTTTAATCTGTTTTTTCTGCCGAACCAAATCGCTTCCGGAGGGGTATCGGGGTTATCCGTACTCGCGGAAGCCTGGTTTAAAGCCGAACCTGCCTTCACCCAGTGGGCGCTGAACATTCCGCTGTTTATTCTTGGGGTGATATTCCTGGGCAAGCAATATGGAATTCGGTCGTTGCTCGGCAGCTTTGTGCTGCCGCTGTTTATTTTTTTGACGAAAGACGGGCCTGTGCCGACCACGAATCCGCTGCTGGCTTCTATTTATGGCGGGATTGGGGTGGGTTTGGGTCTGGGGCTGGTATTCCGCGGGCGCGGCTCCACGGGAGGCTTGACCATTTTGGCGCAGATTATTCAGAAGATTACGGGATTCAGCTTCTCGCTGTCTGTGGTACTGCTGGATGGTACGGTGATTACGCTGGCTGCTTTTGTACTGGGAATGGAACAGGCAATGTATGCGCTGATTGGCTTGTTTGTGACGGGCCGGGTCATCAATGCGCTGGAGGTTGGCTTCAGCACGACCAAGGTGGCCTACATTATTGCCGATAAGACGGAAGAGATCTCTCAGGCCATCCTGAACGATCTGGACCGTGGTCTAACCAAGCTGAATGCGCAAGGTGGCTATACGGGCGATAACCGCACAGTGCTTATGGTCGTTGTGGGCCAAAATGAGATTACCCGGCTGAAGGCAATTGTGCGTTCTGTTGATCCGGGGGCGTTCGTCATTATTACCGAGGCACATGAAGTGTTGGGCGAAGGGTTTAAAAGAGAAGTGCAGTCTCCTTAGGGGGTCTGCACTCTTTTTTTGGAAAAATGAGTATTATATGCTTTACGCTAATATCTTACTTGCTTAATAAACTTGACGTTACATGTTGTATTTATATTAATTCGGTCGTATAATAATACATATTTCCAAGGACGGTATTCATGATATTCATAACAGGCAGGAAGCGGGGATGACAGTGACAGGCAAGCTGAGAGCGGCTATTGTTGGATCAACGGGTTATGGGGGCGTGGAGCTGATCAGGCTGCTGCAGAACCATCCTGATATAGAGATTACTTCAGTGATTTCCTCTTCAAGCGCAGGTGCGCCTATTGAGGAAGGGTTTCCTCATTTAACAGGCATTGTGCAGCGCAATCTGGATGGAGTGGACGCGGCAGAGATTGCCGACAGGGCAGATGTGGTATTTACAGCAACACCGTCGGGTGTCAGTGCCAAGCTGGTGCCGCAGCTACTGGAGGCAGGCCTGAAGGTCGTCGATCTGTCCGGTGACTTCCGGCTGAAGGACGGCGCAGAGTATGAGCAATGGTATAAACATCCGGCTCCGTCTGATTCCTATTTACAGCAGGCTGTATACGGATTATGCGAAGTGTTCGGCGAACGTACGGCCGGGGCAGACTTCATTTCCAATCCAGGCTGTTATTCTACCGCTTCGCTGCTGGGCTTAATTCCGGCGCTGCAGGCGGGCTGGATCAAGCATGACAGCATTATTATTGATGCGAAATCGGGTGTGTCCGGGGCAGGCCGGGGAACGAGTCTGATGGTCCATTACTCCGAAATCAATGAGAATTTCAAAGCTTATAAGGTGAACAAGCATCAGCATATTCCGGAGATTGAACAGACCCTGACGGAGATATCCGGAGAGAAAGTGACGGTGACATTCACTACACATCTCGTGCCGATGACCCGCGGGATTATGAGTACGATGTACGCCGGGATGAACGGTGGGTACAACGAGCAGGATTTTGTGAACTTATATCGTAAATATTATGCAGGACGGCCGTTTGTGCGGGTTCGTGACGCTGGTGTGCTGCCAGCAACCAAAGAGGTCAGCGGTTCTAATTATTGTGATATCGGTTTTGCCACAGATGCCCGTACAGGTCGGGTGACCATTGTATCCGTCATTGACAATATTGTTAAGGGCGCAGCAGGGCAAGCGATTCAAAACCTGAATTTGATGATGGGATGGGAGGAAACCCGCGGCCTGGGCTACACACCAGTGTATCCTTAAGGTTCAGCGGTCAACTATACAATGAGTGATAAGCAAGGTTTTACCGTCTTGGAAGGCGGAAGTGTTACGACACCTAAGGGATTCAGGGCTGGCGGGCTGCACTGCGGCCTCAAAAAAACAGAGCGCAATGACCTGGCAGCCATCCTCTGCGAGGTTCCGGCGACAGCGGCTGCTGTATATACAACGAATGTTTTTCAGGCTGCACCGCTTCAGGTAACGCGGGAGAGTCTGGTGAATGGTACACTTCAGGCAGTTATCGTGAACAGCGGGAATGCGAATGCCTGTACAGGTGATCAAGGCGAAGCCGATGCCTATGAAATGCGTGCTGCCGCGGCCCGCCGCTTAGGTGTGAATGAACAGGATGTTGCGGTTGCTTCTACCGGTGTGATCGGCGAATTGCTGAAGATGGACTGTGTGCGAAACGGGATTGCCGGACTGCCTGAGAAGCTGGATGGAGGAGCTGCCGGAGCAGAGGAGTTCTGCCAGGCGATCCTCACCACAGATCTGGTCAAAAAAGAATGCTGTGTGAAAGTAAAGGTCGGGGATATAGAAGTAACGATTGCCGGAGCTGCCAAAGGTTCGGGGATGATTCATCCCAATATGGCAACCATGCTGGGTTTCATGACCACGGATGCTGTAATTGACGGCGATGATTTGCTCAGTCTGTTGCGTACTGCGACGAATACGACTTTTAATATGATTACGGTAGATGGAGATACAAGCACTAATGATATGCTGATTACGATGGCGAGCGGACTTGCGGGGAATGAAAAGCTGACACGTCTGCATGCGGACTGGGATGCTTTTGCCGCGGCATTTACGCATGTCTGCCAGAGTCTGGCCATGGCCATTGCCCGTGATGGTGAAGGGGCGACGAAGCTGATTGAGGTGCAGATCAGTGGTGCGGTACACGATGAGGCTGCGGCTGCAATTGCCAAAACGGTGGTCGGTTCCAGTCTTGTGAAATCAGCGATTTTTGGCGCGGATGCCAATTGGGGGAGAGTGATTGCCGCAGTAGGACGCGCAGGGGTGCCGGTATCGCCGGAACGGGTGGATATATCACTTGGCGGAATTGAGGTGCTCAAGCAGTCGCGGCCAGTGGCTTTTGATGAAGAGAAAGCTCTGCATTATTTGCAAAAAAGCGATACTGTGCTGATTACCGTAGCTTTGTCTGACGGAGACGGCAAGGCTACTGCCTGGGGCTGCGACCTGACGTATGACTATGTGCGCATTAATGCCGCATACCGTACCTGATTCTTGGCTGGCACTCCACTTACGGGGAGGATAACGAAAAATGACTATAGAACCTACTGAGAATCATAAAGCTGGCGGACTGTTCGTGATGAAATGTGGCGGCAGTACGCTGGCGGCGCTTCCGGATTCGTTTTTTGATGATTTGCGGGAGCTGCAGGAGAGCGGTGCCCAGCCCGTCATCGTGCACGGAGGTGGGCCGGCGATATCCGGCAATCTGGAGAAGCTTGGCATTGAGAGCCGCTTCGTGAACGGCCTGCGGGTGACGACCGAGGAAGTGCTGGATGTGGTGGAGATGACGCTGTCCGGAAGCATTAACAAGGCAATTGTCCGAAGGATTCAGGGCAGCGGGGGGCAAGCGCTAGGCTTATCCGGTGTGGATGGACGGCTGATCACCGCCCGGCTGGTCGCGAACAGTGATGAAGTGGGGCTGGTTGGTGAAGTGACAGAGGTCAACGCAGAGATTGTGCAGGGTGTTCTGGCCATGGGCTATATCCCTGTAATCGCGCCGATTGGTGTGGATGCCGGAGGCCAGCGGTACAACATTAATGCGGATACGGCGGCGGGGGCGGTGGCTTCTTTTATCGGGTCGCCCCAAATGATCGTCGTTACGGATGTTCCGGGCATAATGCGTACACTGGATGGCCGCAAAACGGTACTCTCGTCTGTGACGGTGGGACAGATTGAAGACTTGATCGAAAGCGGCGAAATTTATGGCGGGATGATTCCCAAAGTACGCGCGGCGATCGATTGTATTCAGGGCAGTGTGTCCGAAGTAGTGATTGTTGACGGCAAAGAGCCACGGGTGCTCAGCCGGGTGCTGCAGGGTGAAGAGCTGGGAACACGGATTATTCGTTCATAACTAATAACAAGCGCTGACGGGAATACCGGAAGCAGCATGGTGGGAGAGTGACTAAGAATGAGTGAGCTTACGCAAGCGGAAAAAGATTCTTTGACAGGGGCGCCGCAGGACCGTTCAGTGGAAACGGAGGTTCAGGAGGCTGCTCCTGCCAAGCTGAGTGCGGTATTCCCGTCCTACGCCAGATACGACATTAGTCTGGTCAAGGGCAAAGGCAGCTGGGTATGGGATGATCAGGGCAACAAGTATCTCGATTTCATGTGCGGCCTGGCTGTAACGAGTCTGGGCCATGCACCGGAGAAGGTTGGGGCCAAGCTGAAGGCACAGATTGATACCTTGTGGCATGTCTCGAACCTGTTCCACATTCCGGGGCAGGACCGGGTGGCGGCATTGCTGACGGCTAACAGCTGTGCGGATCAGGTGTTCTTTTGCAACAGCGGGGCCGAAGCGAACGAAGCAGCGATCAAGCTGGCGCGCCGTTATCACCAGAAGGTGAAGGGAACGGGCCGCTATGAGGTGATTACCTTCGAGCAATCCTTCCATGGACGTACCTTGGCGACGTTGACAGCTACCGGACAGCAGAAGGTAAAAGAAGGCTTCCTGCCGCTCCCGGCAGGCTTCAAGACCGTGCCTCTGCATGATCTTCCGGCGCTGAAGGCGGCTATTTCCGAGAATACAGCAGCCATTATGCTGGAGATGATTTTGGCTGAGGGCGGCGTGCTGGAGGTGCAGCAGGAATTCCTGGATGCGGTGGTAGAACTGTGCAAGGAGCACGGATTGCTGCTGATCGTGGACGAGGTGCAGACCGGTATGGGCCGCACAGGCAAGCTGTTTGCGCATCAGCACTACGGCATTGAGCCGGATATATTCACTCTGGCCAAAGGAGTCGCCAGCGGCTTCCCCGCAGGTGTGATGCTTGGCAAAGGTTATTTGCGTGAAGCTTTCAGCCCAGGCAGCCATGCGTCCACCTTCGGCGGAACGCCACTTGCGGCAGCAGTGATGGAAGCGACGATCGAAACGATGCTTGAAGACAATCTGGCGCAGCGAGCTGCCGAAATGGGCGAATATCTGAAAGGGCTGCTTAGAGAGAAGCTGGCAGATACACCTTTTGTGCAGGAAATCCGCGGCAAAGGCCTGCTCATCGGCATTGAATGTGCGGCACCTGTAGCGGATATCGTGCTGGCCGGACAGCAACGCGGGCTGCTGTTCGTACAGGCCGGACCGAATGTCATCCGGCTGCTGCCTAACCTGTATGTAAGCACCGAGGAGATCCACCAGGCGGTGGACATCCTTTCGGAACTCATTCATACTTATGCTAAATAAGATGAACTTAAGAATGAAGCAGGGAGTTGCCGTGAAGCCTTATACTTAAGGCTTTCTGGCAACTCCGTATATTACATTCTTAAGTTCACGTTCTATAACAATGGAAAATGGGAGGCAGGTTCATGAGCCAGGAAGTACACAGCGATACCGGAAAACTCGCGCAGCAGCTCAAAGGCCGTGATTTGCTGGAGCTGAACGACTACAGCCCGGAGGAAATCACGTATTTGATTGATTTGGCGATCGAGCTTAAGCGCAAGCAGAAGAGCGGTGAGGTCTACCAGCCGCTGAAGGGGAAGACGATTGGGCTTATTTTTGAGAAATCCTCGACCCGCACACGCGTATCGTTCGAAGTGGGCATGTTCCAGCTTGGAGGTCATGCGCTGTTCTTGAGTAAAAATGATATCCAGCTCGGACGCGGAGAAACCGTGGGCGATACGGCACAGGTGATGTCGCGTTATCTGGACGGCATTATGATCCGTACCTTCGGCCATGATAAAGTGGAGGATCTGGCTCGATATGCTTCGGTTCCTGTCATCAACGGACTAAGCGATCTGGCGCATCCCTGCCAGGTGCTGGCCGATTACCAGACCGTCTATGAGCACAAGGGCAAGCTGAAGGGCTTGAAGCTGGCTTATATCGGCGATGGTAACAATATGGCGCATTCCCTGCTGATCGGCGGTGCCAAGCTGGGTGTGCATGTCTCCATTGCCGGACCCGAGGGCTATGAGCCCGATGCGGCTGTAGTGGCAGAGGCACGCGAGATTGCCAAGGAGACCGGCTCAGTGATTGTGGTTACCCGCAGCCCGCAGGAAGCCGTACAGGACGCGGATGTCATCTACACGGACGTATGGGCAAGTATGGGCTTCGAAGCCGAGCAGCTCGCGCGTGAGGCCGCCTTTAAGGACTATCAGGTCAACGAAGAACTGGTCAAAGGCGCGAAAAGCGACTATCTGTTCCTGCACTGCCTGCCGGCCCACCGTGAGGAAGAGGTTAGCACAGGCGTAATCGACGGCCCGAACTCGGTTATCTTCGACCAGGCGGAAAACCGTCTGCATGCGCAGAAAGCGCTGATGGCTGCTTTGATGGGCTAAGTAGTGATTTACCGGGCTAAATAAAGCTCAGAGTTAGCAGCGATATGGATAAATGAAGGTTGATTATGCAAGTCAGGCAAGGCTCTTGCTTGATCTTATACTATATAAAACATTATATAGGTTGAACTTAATATTAAGCGTTAGAATCTGGTGCGAAGCAGCGGAGTGAAAGTTTGGAACTGTAGGAGCGTCAGCGTCCGCCTTTATAATCGGATTTCCCCCGCAGCCTGCGGGCTTAAAATCACAGAAATCCGATTATAACAGCGGCCGAAAGTCCAAACATTTCACGCAGTTGCGTCCAGGCACCGGAAGCTCCATACGCCAGGCTAAGTTCGGTCCTATACCCCCCCACACGAAAGGAAGTTGCACCCCCATGGCTAAAGAAAAAATTGTGCTCGCCTATTCCGGCGGGCTGGATACCTCGGTCATCCTGAAATGGCTGAAAGAAACGTATGACGCTGAGATTATTGCATTTACAGCTGATATCGGACAGAAGGAAGAGCTGGAAGGCCTGGAGGAAAAAGCCCTCGCTACCGGCGCATCGAAGGTCTATATCGATGACCTGCGCGACGAGTTCGCTAATGACTTCATCTACCCGATGTTCCAATCGGGCGCTTTGTATGAAGGCCAGTATCTGCTCGGTACCAGCATCGCCCGTCCGCTGATTGCGAAGCGTATGGTGGACATTGCCATTGCTGAAGGTGCGACGGCTATTGCCCATGGCGCAACCGGCAAAGGGAATGACCAGGTGCGCTTCGAGCTGAATGCGGCAGCTTTGTCGCCAAGCATCAAGGTGATTGCGCCTTGGCGGCTTGAAGAATTCCGCAACCAGTTCCCGGGCCGTGCAGAAATGATCGCTTATGCGGAAGCCAATGGAATTCCGGTTCAGGCCTCGGCGGCCAAGCCTTATTCCATGGACCGCAACCTTCTGCACATCAGCTATGAGAGTGGCGTGCTCGAAGATCCCTGGTTCGATCCAAGTGCACCGGAGAACAAGAGCATGTTCCTTCTCAGTAACGCACCGGAGGATGCTCCGGATCAAGCGGAATACCTGGAGCTGGACTTTCTCAAGGGCGACTGTATCGCACTGAATGGCGAGCCGCTAACTCCGCTGCAAGTCATGGAGAAGCTGAACGAGCTGGGCGGCAAGCATGGAATTGGACGCGTCGACATGGTGGAGAACCGTTTTGTCGGCATGAAGAGCCGGGGTGTGTACGAAACTCCGGGTGGAACGATCCTGTTCACAGCCCACCGCAAAATGGAGTCCATCACGATGGACCGTGAAGTGATGAACCTGCGCGACAGCCTGATTACTAAATACAGCACACTCGTGTACAACGGGTTCTGGTTCGCACCTGAACGCCTTGCACTGCAGGCGCTGGTGAAGGAAAGCCAGAAGAACGTTACAGGCACCGTGCGCGTCAAGCTGTACAAAGGCAATATCATCGGAGCCGGTGTGAAGTCTCCGGTCAGCCTGTACAATCCGGATATCGCCACCATGGAAGCTGATCCGACTCAGGCCTACGATCAAGGGGATGCAACAGGTTTTATCCGCCTGAATGCCCTGCGTCTGAAGGTTTCTGCGGGCGTGGCGGAATCGAATCAATAAATAAGCGTTAGGCATATAGATAAGGCAAACATAAGCAGACAGCAGAAGGCCGTTCCTCCCGTCAGGACAGGAGCGGCCCTTCTAACGTCAATAGAGGAGGATACAACAGGTGAGCAAGCTGTGGGGCGGACGTTTTACCAAAGGGACCAACAAGCTGGTGGAGGAATACACAGCCTCTATCGGATTCGATAAGCTACTTGCTGAAGAGGATGTGCAGGGCAGTCTGGCCCATGTCACGATGCTGGGCAAATGCGGCATCCTGCCGCTGGAGGATGTAGAAACGATCAAGGACGGATTGAACAAGGTGCTGCATAAGGTACGTGCGGGTGAGATTGTTTTTTCCGTAGCGGATGAAGACATTCACATGAATATCGAGAAGAATCTGATCGAGGAGATCGGCCCGGTCGGCGGCAAGCTGCACACCGGACGCAGCCGCAACGACCAGGTGGCTACGGATATGCACCTATATCTACGTAACCGTGTAGTGGAACTGGTAGCCTTGTTGCATGAGCTGCAGGAGTCGCTGATTGGGCAAGCCAAGGACAATGTGGAGACCATCGTTCCGGGTTACACGCATCTGCAGCGTGCCCAGCCGATCCTGTTCGCCCATCACCTCCTGGCATATGTGTCCATGTTCCGCCGCGATGCGGAGCGTCTGATGGACAGCTACAAACGGATCAACGTATTGCCGCTGGGAGCAGGGGCGCTTGCGGGAACCACCTTCCCGATTGACCGTCATTTTGTGGCGGAGCAGCTCGGATTTGACAGTGTCTATGAGAACAGCCTGGATGCCGTCAGTGACCGTGACTTCATCGTCGAGTTTTTGGCTAACGCCGCACTTGTGATGACTCACCTTTCCCGGCTCAGTGAGGAGCTGGTGCTGTGGAGCAGCACGGAGTTCAGCTTCGTAGAGCTGGATGATGCCTTCTGTACAGGCAGCAGCATTATGCCGCAGAAGAAAAATCCGGATGTACCGGAGCTGGTACGCGGCAAAACGGGTCGTGTCTATGGGAACCTGATCGGCCTGCTGACTGTGCTCAAGTCACTGCCGCTCGCTTACAATAAGGATATGCAGGAAGACAAAGAGGGCATGTTCGACACCGTAGCTACCCTGACGGGTGCCTTGCAGCTGTTCGCGCCTATGATCTCCACCATGAAGGTGAACAAAGTCCGGATGCGTGAAGCCGTGAATACAGATTTCTCCAACGCGACCGATATCGCCGACTTCCTGGTGGGCAAAGGACTGCCTTTCCGCCAGGCACACGAGGTAATTGGCAAGACGGTGCTGTACTGCATTAACGAAGGCAAATTCCTGCTGGATCTGACACTGGAGGAATTCAAGCAGTTCTCCCCGCTGTTCGATGAGCAGATCTATGCCGTGCTCCAGCCAGAGGCTGTTGTAAATGCACGCAACGTCTATGGCGGTACGGCATCTGTGCAAGTCATAGCAGCGACCCAGCGGGCAGAAGCAGCGCTGAACGACACCAGTGAGTGGATAGCGCAGCATGTGAATACTATAGGGTAAGAAGAGGCCGATTGGCTGAACATAGACTGCTGGAACCAAGGGACTGTCTTTCTGCCACATCACTGGATGTGGGAAGACAGTCTCTTTTTGCTCTATAACACTAGAGAATGAAGACAAGCAGACTGATGAATTCATTGCGAGCGCATGGGCTTCACTTTACCATGACACCCAATTAGAATGTTTAGCTTCATTGGAGTAATGTGGAATTAGTGAACTTAAATGAGCTTTAAATCATTTTTCTGAGAGGTTTGTGGGAAATAGTAAACTTATTCTACTTGCATAATCTGAGCAAATTCACCCGTGAGGGTGTAGACCGCCAGGAATAAGTTTACTTTTTCCACTTGGACCTGCAGAGGAGCCAGAGTGGTGAGAATTAAGTTTACTTTTTCCACTTGGCTCAGGTACAGGTCTTCATTCATTTACCTAGAGGCAGCCAAGCCAGCACATCACGGATCTTGGTATCCCAATAACCCCACTCGTGTTCGCCGGGACCTTCCTCATAGGTTAAGGACAATGAAGTTTTGGCGCAAGTCTTGCGGAAGCTCTGGTTGTCCGTGTACAGGAAATCCTCCGTGCCACAGCATTGGTAGAGAAGCGGCTTAGGTCCCTTGGAGCGGTCGGCCTCTTTCAGCAGCCAGAGCAGATCATCGGGGGTATTTTCAATACTCTTTTTGCCAAAAATCTGTTCGTACTCCGGAGTCATCTTAGTTGGATCCTCCCAGTTCAAGAAATGATGCGCCATATCGAGTGCTCCTGACAGGCTTGCCGCTGCCGCAAACGTTTCAGGCTTACGCAGTCCCAGCTTCATCGCCCCATAACCGCCCATCGAGAGCCCGGCCACAAAGGTATCCTCACGTTTCGGTGACAGCGGGAAAAAGGATCGGGCGAGTGCCGGCAGTTCTTCACTGATAAAGGTCCAGTACCGTCCTCCCTCAGCCATATCCGTATAAAAGCTCCGGTGTACCTGCGGCATCACCACGGCGATCCCCATTTGGGCTACATAACGCTCAATGGAGGTGCGGCGGAGCCAGATGGAATCGTCATCCGACATGCCGTGCAATAAATAGAGTGTGGGGTGAAGCTTGCCTTTAGTTACATTAGTCATGCCGATCTGTGTAGTGGTCTGCTGCGGCAGAATCACCGTCATAGAGGTGCTCAGT
This sequence comes from Paenibacillus sp. P3E, assembly GCF_001909045.1. Lineage (NCBI taxonomy): Bacteria > Bacillati > Bacillota > Bacilli > Caryophanales > Paenibacillaceae > Paenibacillus > Paenibacillus sp. P3E. The sequence continues at coordinate 59,052 of NZ_LVWH01000014.1, forward strand.
CCCAGGACATCCGAATAAAACCTGCATTCGATCAAAGCCATATTGTTGTCTCCTTTCCATTCAGCCCAAATGATAGCACAGCACAAATTAGATATAAATTGTAGAAATCTCTAGAATTCTTACGCACAAGGATTGCTGGTTCAGGAATAGAAAGAATATAATGGAAATAGGTATAAAGTTTCATAGATTTGGATCTGGATACAGGACTGAAGACACGGTATTCTTTTGAAATCACAAGTACATAGCTGGCCCATCGGCAGTCAAATTAAATGCAGGCTAGATCAAATCTGGCACAAGGAGCTGACGGAATGCATCGGAAGGACAAGCATAGCCCTCTATGGAACAGGCAGCAGGGCTTTACCTTGATTGAGGTTTTGGCAGCCATTGTTATTCTCTCGATTGTCTCATTGGTGCTGACCTCCTATTTCACTAACGCCATGTCCTACTCCAAATCGAACCAGAACCGAACGATCATGGTCAACCTGGCGCGTAATGCGCTGTTTTATGTGGAAAAGCAGGATTTTGAGACGATGAGTTTATATTTTCAGGGGAAGCAGGCAGAGGGGGCAAATCCCGCCATACCGGGGCATTCCAGCATTCGGGCCTCAGACTGTGTACCCATTACAGAAGCCGCGGCAAGCTGTGGGGCGTATCAGACCGTCGTTACGGACGCCAATGCACTCGCCAGCGTACTGAATCCGGTAATCAATAATATCAGTTATCAGGTGAACATTGTCTACCAGGCGAATCTACATCAGGACATGCTGGCCGGCAGAATCAGCGGCGGCGATGCGGGTGAAATGGACGAACGCAAAAAGGAAATGGCACCTTATTTAATTCCGGTTGAAGTCACTGTCACGGGACCCGGCGGCCCTCAAGGCCGTACTTCAAGTACGGTAGTGGAGGGTTATATCACGGATGAGAAAATACGCTGAGCGTTTGAAGTCCGAACGGGGTTTTACCTTGATCGAAATGATTGCCGCTATGACGCTTTTCTCGCTGATTGTCGGCATGATTTCAGTGGTTACGATGTTTGGTATACGAAGCTATCACAAAATAACGATCGAAAATTCACTAAGAGATGAAGCAGACATCATTATGTCCTCCATTATGAATGAGCTATATACATTTTCTCCCGAAATTGTGGAAAATACCGCCGACGGCATTCTATTGAAGAAAACAAGAGAAGGGGCCGCAGATGAGGTGGTCAAAGTTGCTTTTGCACAAGGCCAGCTTGTAATCGGTGCGCAAGCAGCGGCTCCTGACCCGGATGACCCGAGGACTGCAGTGCATTCGAGTCTCTCAGGTTCAGGTATTTCTTCTTCTACGGCTGACGGGAGGGCTCCCCAGATCTCTTTTCCCTACGAGAGCGGACTGATTCATATCTCACTGAAGCTGGCACAGGAATATGACGGCAGAACTTACACCATGGAACTGAAAAGCAAATTCGGATTTTAGGAGGCCAAGGGCCGATGTCTGAACCATTAACGGGCAAAATGAATCTTAAGAGAAGGCTTGGAGATCCGGTCCGGCATCTTCATGGAGAGCAGGGCTCCGCACTTGTGCTGGTCATGTTTATTGTTCTGCTGCTGACCATTCTAGGGATGGGGGTGCTCAGCGCAGCGGTTGGAGGGGCCCAGCGAACAGAGACGCGAAAGAACGATGTTCAGAGCCTTCACCTGGCGGAAAAGACATTGGACGAGGCGGTTGCCTACATTACGGCTGGTCTGAATGACGAAATTAATAAAGGTGTGGACGTAAGCCAAGCCGATCTGGATAACAAAATCAACAGCTTTCTGCAGAATCTGCCTGTGGGTTCCAATGGTTTTCTTACCAGTACTGATCTGCTCCAAGCCGATGGGGAAAAAGCAGTCGGTAAAATTACAAGCATTCATTCGGAAAAAACGGGAACGGGACACGCAGGCCAATCTGTCAGCTACAGACTGACTCTGAGTGCTGAGGCCGAGGTCAACGGGGTAAAGCGGATGCTGACTCAGACGGTAGTTATCGACACATCTCCTGATTTTCTTAAATATACATTAGGGTCAGAGAAGAATCTGACTATTAACGGGGCACCTTATATCCAGGGCAATATTTACGCCGGCGATACGCTGACTATTAATGATACCGCTCAATACACATACAAAACCATTAATCATACTTTTACATCCCAGCCCTTTGAACTGACGGGCGAAGCCCATGTCCAATCCTTGCGTAAACTAGTGTATAAGGAGCAGGGGTTACCGGATCGTACAGCAGATACAATCACACCTGCCACATCGATGACCGGCAAGATTCCGCAGGAAAATGTCAAAATCAAAAACCACCGCAGCTTCGTTGAAATGGATGTCGAATCCTCCTTCATTGATAAAGTCGCCGAGGCCATAGGCAGCGGAGCCAATGGAACAGACATTTCCAGGAACTTGAAGAACGGTACACTGGCGGCCTACCTGACGGGCACATACTCCGGTCTGTTTGACCATCCACTTCTTCCGCCGAAGCCTGACCCTAATGATATCTCTGACCATGGGCAGGAGCTTCAACATGAGTACGAAGATGCGGTATTGCGTCTTACGCAGCCTAGTAAGTCAGTGATTTACGATGGAGATTTGACCTTGGACGGTACTGAACTGAGGGGAATCACGTATTCGGAGAACGTTAAGAATTCGGCTTCACCCCGCAACTGGTATATCATTGACGGCGATCTGAGGATCAATAATTACGGCAGCGCTACACCCATTCAGGTACGTGCCAATATTCTCGTAACAGGCAAAGTAGAGATCAGAGGCAAGGTGGAGTTTGATTCTACCCTCTTTGTGTATAAGAAGCCGCAAGTCATCAACGGGCAAGAAGAATATACGACCACCGTGGAGGATGCGTCGATTAAGGGTTTGAACGGCAAGGAACTGGTGCTTATCTCGCAAGGCCCGATTCTGATCAACCGGCTGGCCGCTTTCACCAATGATGAACCGGCGCCGCTCGATGCTTTTTTCTATACAGATTCCGCAGCGGAGCTGTATGGTGTGGGCTCGATCTTCTCACTGAGCGGGGGGTTCTTCGCCAAGGGCGATCTAACCATAAATGCAGTGCGGGGTAGTGCGGCTGGTGGCACAAGCGATATCAACATTATCCCCGACAACCGCCTGATCCGGTTCAAAGCTTCCTATAATGACCAGATCTTCAACGATCAACAGGCAGGTCTCCCCCGTGTCAAAGCAGTCAATATCCGTGTAGAAGGATTGAAGCTGAATTGAGCAGAATCCATAGTTAAGTGGGGCTTCAGCAGATACATGAACACCCCCCTGTTGCCTATCAGCACAAGATGCTGTAGGCAGCAGGGAGGTGTTTGGGTATGGTTACTTAATAGCGGTCTTCATTGGTGACTTTGACCAGGATGGTATCTTGAATGGAAGGATCGTCCTTATAGACAGCGGTGACGGAGGCAGAGCCTTTGACGAGTCCGGTAATAAGTCCGTCCTGTACTGTCACTACGGCCGGGTTGCTGCTCGTCCATTCCAGTTTGCCCTGGATATCTGCCAGTGTCATGCTCTCAGGAAACAGGGTAAGATCATGGACATTGAATAAGTTGTGTGAGTTCTCATTCCCTACTCCAATGCTAATCGAGTCCGGCAGGTTAAGGCCGGTTAATCTGGCACCTACGGTGAGGGTTGCCGTGGCCGTTACCGGTTGTTCCGGCACCGGTCCCGGTGTAGTAACTTTAACGGTGATAGGGTGGTCCGTTGCGGTGACCTTTAATCCTTTTAGTTGAATGCTGCTGGTGTCCGTGCCGTTAATCATTTCTGCGTAGGTTCCACCGTCGCCTTCCAGACTCCAGGTGTAGACTGCAGGATCTGCATTGGCTGGTGTAATCACCCGTACCTGCAGCGGGATTTGCTGCCCGACGTTGACCAGTGACAATCCATCAATCCTGATTTGGCGTACCGGATTCGTGAAGGTCACCGTAAGCTCTTTGGTGGCGGCCCCGGCAGGCGAGACATTGGTATTAACCTGTGCCACGAGCGTAGCCTGACCGGAGTGATCAGCCACCAGAATAGCATGGTTCTTCAAGGGTGAATCGGGAGATACCACCAAATCTGCCCCGGCGGTATCGCTTCCCGGTTTGATTTTCCATTCATACCCCGTAATCTCATCAGCGGTACTGTACAGAGCTTCAAAGCGGGCCTCTTCCCCCACATAAGCCGTGTTGGCACCGATAATGTTAAGGTCGGGAGAAATTACCTCCACAGAAGCGCTTGCCGTGATGCCGCTGCCGTCTCTTGCCCTAATTTGAATAGTGGCGGTACCAGCCTGAAGCCCTTTCACTACTCCCTCATCGGTTACTGTAGCAACTTCGGGATTGAGGGATAACCAGGAGACCTCCTTGTTGTCTGCATCGTCAGGGAGGACCGTGACCATGGGTTTCATCCCCAGTTCAGTGTCTACATTAATCCGCGCATTCTGCAGGGTGAGCTCTGTTACCTTAACAATCGCTTTGAAGCTTGCCGGATTAAAGTAGATCGTTTTCTGCGGATAGACAGGTTCCGGGTCCTTCACTACCTCTGGAAGAGTCCCGGTAAATGCCCCGAGCCTCAGATAGCCTCCGTTATGGATACTCAGCTCTTTGGCGATAAGGGTTCCGGTAAGCTGACCATTATCGAACTGCACACTGGCTACAGGAGCAAGCACGCTTGCTTGGACTCCAACACCGTTGATGGTTACGGATGTGGCCTCCGGAAAATTGAGAATAATATGATTGCTCTGTATATCCGTTAAATCAAACCCGCCCGAAATCGAGACGGATTCACCATGTACATTGATGATAACGGTCGAGCTTTGGGGAGCTTTGATTTTTATATTATTCAATACAGTTGTTCTGACCTCAAAAACATTCCGATTATTATCTGTACCTGTAAAATTAAGATAGCTGTCCACACTGCCGTTTGCCGTTAAAGAGCCAAGGGCTTGGGACTGGCGAAGCAGGAGCTTCTGGCTGTCTGCGAAGTTGATGGGAGCCCCTTGGGTTACGGTACCCGTAACGGAATTGTTCGGCGTAATGGTCGAGGTGCCCCCATAGGTGACGTTCCCGCGGATGGCAGCGCCGTTTCCTCCGTTGAAGATAAAGTTCCCTCCCACGACCAATGCATTACTGCGGGTGCCCCCATGTCCATTCAGACTGTAGCTGGTGAACTCTGCATTGCCGGCCGCGGCGATACGACCTTCCGTGCTGGTACTCCTCAAATTCACATTTCCTAAGATGAACGCGTTATATTCATTGCTGAGTGTATTTATATTATCAAATACCTCGGAAGTATTTCCCCCCGTCTTCACGGAATGTACCTCATAGTACGTCAATTTTGAACTCCACTCAGCCAGATCATAAGAGCGCTTCTCCCTTGGGACAGCGGTCAGATTGAACGTGACAGGTTGATTGGACTCGGGCTCAAAAGTTGTTCCATCCCTGGATAATACATACCTGATATCAGCTAAGCTCCCCGTTAGTGTGTATCCCTCCGCAAGGCTGCCGCTCTTGGTGATTCCTGCCGGCAGAGGCTCCGTAAACTCCAGCATGGCCGGGAATTTCTCGGAATACCCGATATTTGAAATGACCAACTGGCTGCTGGCCTCAGCATTTGGCACAGTATAGGCCGGGATAGGGTTAGGAGTAATTGTATAGGCAAGGGTCACAGCTTTTCCCCGTTCCACCGTATCCGGCGAAACGGTCCGGCTGAGGGATAGTTTGGACTCCACGTATTCTACCGCCACATTCACTGTTTGGGTTGCCAGAGCTCCTTGGCTGTCCCTTGCCGTAATCTCAATTTGCAGAGCACCACCGGCGGGCAGCGGATTGTTGAAGGTTTGCGTTACCGTCTCCCCGGACTGCACAGTCTTGTCGGCCATCACATAATCAGTCAAGTATGCATTACCTGTCTTGAACTTGATGCCGGTGATCAGATTCTTATCTTTGAGATCCCAGTCATTGACGGTATAGCTGACAACGAGCTTGTTCTGGTAGGACGGTTTGGTGCTGTGATCCTGCGGCATGGCTACTGTAATTTCGGGGGCGTGATTGGCTCCGGTGAAGGCACGGTACATTGTATTTACGAACAGCATCTGCTCCCATTGGGGAAAGTTCCTGTTGGTATGGCCCGTACCGGAAAAGGTGATGTTACCTACTGAATACGTGTAGAAATGGTTGTAGCTGTCATCGGTATCCCGGTTCGATCCGGAAATGTTGTACCAGGGAATGACATCGGCCCGTTCCAGATTCAGCGGGAAGAACTGGTCATGAGTCGTAGCCACCGTGTATCGTCCCGTGCTTGAGCTTAAGCCAACCTTGCCGAGATCGAAAGGATACTGTGTCAAAAGCCCTTCGTTAACGGGCACGACTGAAGTGGAAGGATTGACTGCTTGACCGCCCAGGTAGGTCCGGGGTAAAGCTTGTCCCACCATGTCATGGAAGTATGAACTCCAGTAGTTGTAGTTCTTAACACCATTGGTGGTACTCTCCACGTACGGGTCCAATACGGGTGTAGCCGGATTCGCATCAACCTCGCGGAAAATGGTATCATGCGTCAGCATCAGGCTTTGCCGGGTTTCTTCGGCAAAGGCCTTCACCGCATCGGCGGCAGCATGGGATAGCATCGGTGTGGTTACGCGGTCGTACATATCCTGAAAGCCAAACACGATCATATCGTAGTTGCCGTTCAGACCAGAGGTCTGGTCCATGGCGCTGATATGCTGGGCGATGTAGTTGTTGAACCCTTTCATGTCGAGCACAGTGATTTTCAGTTCGTAATCGGTATTAGACAAGTAGGAGGCAGTCATGTTCTTGTTGGTCGTGCTCAGCAGATTGCTGTCCGGTTTGTCAGCAGGCATAACCTGAAGAACATGAATCTCCGGTTTAATCCCTCTGTACCGGATAACATCTGCGTCGAAATCCTTTAATCCGGTAAGGGTATCGCTGATTTCCATTTTCCAGTATAGCGGACCTGAATAGGTTGATGGCAGTTTATAGCGGATTGTGCCCGACGAAGAGGTCATCATTTCGGTAGCGACGACATTGTTTTCGGTCATAGGCAGTGAAGAATCCACATTGATGAACAAGCGGACCCTTATGGGATGTAGCGTGAAGTCAGAAACATTGTTCAGCTTGACGTCGAAGCTAAGGGTGTCCCCGGATATGTAGACATGATCAGGCTTATCGCGGTAGCTTACAATATTTTCCTTATTGGTTAGCGTGAGTCTTGGCCGCTGGGTCAGGCCGGCTATAAAGGGTGAAGAGGCGTCTATTATTTTATTAGTAAAGGCGTTCAGACCCGTCAGATTTGGAAGGAAAACGACATTGGATTTGGAGCCTGATGCTGTACGGTATGTATTGAAAGAGGCATACAAATGGCCTTGTTTGGCAACGGATGATTCCTGCGCGTCGAAAGTCTCGTTTCTGAAAAATACATATAAGCCTTTGTTGATGTAATAATCGGTTATTTCCTTAGCCTTAAGGAGGGTGATGTCATTCTCCACACTTGTGGTGTTATGGGCTTTGCTTCGAGCATCGTTGCTGCTGCTGCCTGTGCTGTTGACTTTTGCTGTGTTGAAATCGCCTTTGCCGATATAGACAGCGTCATACTTGCCGTCCCAGTTCTCACGCAGCGAGACGAACTTCTTCATGGTCATGGTGTCGATCTGGACGTTGGGCTGATTGTGCAGAGCGTCCAGCTCGCTTTGGGGGAATAGGTCAGTAGAACTCAGCTTCAGGCTCGGGCTGGTTGGATCGGTAATCTCCAGAATGCGGATTGAGTAATGATTGTCGGAAGCATTCACAGGCAATACATAACCTTGAATAAAAGCGGCGATCAAAAGAATCGGCAGTGCGATTCCAGGGATAAAGATCCATTTTCTCCGCCTTATGAATTCCATCTCCAATTCCCCCCGAATAATAGATTGAATATTTGCTATAAACTACGAATCTTGTATGAAATTGACCAGAAATGGAAATCGGAATTGTAAAAAAAACAGTTATATGCTATATATCATTCTAGGACAATTTACATGTATAGGCAATAATTATCTATGAAATAATACCCTGAATTTTAAGAAATTGGAACTACTTTTCGGCAATTTATTACTGATTTCCTTGAATGAATCTTACTGAATTACATATTTTCACCTGTTAATTTAGAAGAGTAGTAGTTTAGAACTACTTTTCCGCGAAACTATGTTACCTTGCTTATCTGACTGGAAACTAAAACTAGATAGTGTGGAGATGAGCAGACGTTGCCAATCATAAAAAAGAGACTTGGAGATCTGCTGGTAGAGAATGGGATCATCTCTCAGGATCAACTGGTGGAGGCTCTCGGTGAACAGAGAAAGAGCAAACGCAAGCTCGGTGATCTGTTGATCTCACAAGGTTACATTACTGAACAACAGCTTATTGAAGTGCTGGAATTTCAGCTCGGTATTCCGCATGTCAGCTTGTTCAAATATCAGATTGATCCGGCCATTACACAGATTATTCCGGAGAGCATGGCCAAGCGCTATCAGGTTCTGCCTTTTATGAAAGAGGGCGGCAAACTGATGGTTGCCATGGCTGATCCTCTGGATTATTTCGCTATTGAAGACCTGCGGATGAGTACCGGATTTCGGATTGAACCTGCTATTTCCACCCGGGATGAGCTTCAGCGGGCTATAGCCCGTCATTACGGCATGCGTGATTCGATGAGCCAGATGATGGTAGAGCTGCCGACCCAGGAAGAAATTGAAGAAACTGAAATCACGGACGAGGATTCACCGATTGTCAGGCTGGTCAACCAGATGATCCAGCAGGCCGTTGCACTGCGTGCTTCCGATATTCATGTCGATCCGGGTGAGAACCATCTTACGATCCGTTACCGGATCGACGGATCACTGCGGACAGAACGGGTGATTCCGAAGCAGATGCAGGGCTTTATTACGGCCAGGCTGAAGATCATGGCCAAGCTGAATATCGCGGAGCGGCGGCTGCCGCAGGACGGAAGGATCAAGATGCAGTTCGACTACAAAATGGTCGATATCCGTGTATCCTCACTGCCGACCATGCACGGGGAGAAAATCGTGCTCCGGCTGCTGGATTTAAGCTTAGGCATCAAAACGGTGGAAAATCTCGGCTTCAGCGAGCGGAATGCTGCAGCCTTCAGGGAAATGATCGCCAGGCCCTACGGCATTCTGCTGATTACCGGCCCCACCGGCAGCGGGAAAACGACGACCCTGTATTCTGCACTGAGCCAGCTTAATGTGGAAAGCACCAATATTATTACCGTTGAAGACCCGGTGGAGTATCAGCTGGAAGGAGTCAATCAGGTTCATGTCAATCCTGCGGTCGGATTGACCTTTGCGGCCGGGCTCCGCTCCATTCTGCGGCAGGATCCGAATATCGTCATGGTTGGGGAGATCCGCGATACGGAGACCGCTGAGATTGCCGTTCGAGCCTCGCTGACAGGCCACCTTGTGTTGTCGACGCTGCACACCAATGATGCTATCAGCACCATTTCCAGGCTTCGGGATATGGGGATCGAGCCGTACCTCATCGCATCCTCGCTGATCGGGGTAGTCGCCCAGCGGCTAGTCCGTAAGATCTGTAATGACTGCAAGGAAACGTATAAGCCGTCCGAACAGGAGGCAATAGTGCTCCGTAGGCATGGCCTGCCGGTAGAAAGTCTGCACCGCGGCCGGGGCTGCGGCAGCTGCAATACGACGGGCTACCGCGGACGTATCGCTATTCACGAGGTACTGACGATTGATGACTCTATGCGGGAACTGATTACAAACATGGCCCCGGTCGAAGATTTGAAGGGGGCTGCCCGGAAGCATGGGCTTGTGCAGTTGATGGATGACGGCTTTCTCAAGGTTGCGCAAGGCATGACCACGCTTCAGGAGGTTATGCGCGAAACGGTGTCCCACTAATTTGAACTTCAATGATTCATCGAGAGTGTTAAGGGAGGAGGAAGACCATGCCGACATCGACGAGAGACATAGTTCAACTGCTGCACGCTGCATATTCTTCCAAAGCCTCTGATCTGCACATCTCTGTAGGCTCTCCGCCGGTGATACGGATTGACGGCACACTTCAACCCATTGAAGGAGAGCTTGTCACATCCGGGGAGTCAGCAGCTATGGCCGGAATACTGATGGGGGAGCGCCATAGTAAGGTTTTTGATGAGGCGGGAGAGATCGACTTCTCCTTTCCGCTGGATAATGGGGTCAGATACCGGGTGAATGTCTACCGGCAGCGCAGCGGCATCAGCATTGCCGCCCGGTCGATTCCGGCAGAGATTCCTTCTCTGGAGCAATTGGGCATGCCACCACTTTTGGCTTCCCTGGCGGCTAAACCCCAAGGCCTCATTCTGGTTACCGGCCCGACGGGCAGCGGGAAATCCTCCACGCTCGCCGCTATGATCCACTCCATTAATCAATCGGAGAGCAAGCATATCGTTACCCTTGAAGATCCCATCGAGTTTCTTCACAGGCATTGCAAATGCCTGGTGGATCAGAGGGAAGTGGGCAGTGACACCGGAAGCTTCGCGAGCGGACTGCGTGCCGCACTCCGGCAGGACCCTGATGTGATTCTTGTCGGGGAGATGCGTGATCTGGAGACGATGGCTGCGGCCATCACAGCCGCAGAAACAGGGCATCTGGTACTTGCCACGCTGCACACAACAGATGCACCGCAGACGATTGACCGGATCATCGATGCTTTTCCGGGACAGCAGCAGGGGCAAATCCGCTCCCAGCTTGCATCCGTCATGCTTGCTGTCATCAGCCAGCGATTATTGCCAAGAGCCGGCGGCCGGGGACGCCTGTGCGCAACGGAGATACTGGTGAATACTCCGGCTGTTGCCAATTTGATCCGCACCGACAAGACTCATCAGATCAAGAATGTCATGCAGACGAGCCGCACGCTGGGTATGCACACGCTGGAGATGAGCATACGTGACTATTTGGCACAGGGGCTTGTTCGCCCGGAAGCGGCCAAAGTATACATAAATGAGGTGAACGCCTGATGGCTCTGTTTGAATATCAGGTAAAAACTGCCGCAGGCAGGCCGATCAAAGGCAAGCTGACTGCTTCAGATAAGCCGGCTGCGATGGAGGAGCTGCGTAAGCGCGGCCTGACCGTATTTTCTCTGGTGGAACGTAAGACCTCTATTCTGCAAATGGAGCTCTATATCGGAAAGCCGGTCAAGACGATCCATTTCATTATTTACTGCCGCCAGTTCGCTACACTGATGCGTGCCGGGGTGTCCATCCTGGAGGGTACCCGGATTCTGGCAGAACAGACGGAGAGCAAACCGCTGCGCAAAGCGCTGCAGGATGTCAGCTCCAGCCTGATGCGGGGGATTTCATTCTCCCAGGCGGTGCAGGACCATAAGAAGATTTTCCCTCCGCTGTTCGTCAGCATGATTCGTGCAGGTGAGGAGTCCGGCAATATGGAAGGTACGCTTGAGCGGCTTGCGATGTTCTTTGAGAAGCAGCACACGACAACTGAGAAGATCAAATCCGCGCTAACCTATCCTATAACTGTCGGAGTGATGGCTATTGGGGCAGTTATATATCTTCTGTGGGCGATTGTGCCACAGTTCGTCACCATGTTCGAGTCGATGAACGCGGAGCTGCCGGCGATTACCAAGCTGGTGCTGGCTCTCAGTAAAAGTATTCAGGGACAGTGGTATTTCTGGCTGTTTGGCGTGCTGCTGCTGGTGACTGCCTTCCAGGTGGCCAAACGGACGGAGCGGGGGGCGTATGCGATTGATTATGCCAAGCTGAAGGTACCGGTGTTCGGCAAGCTGAATCAGAAAGGCTCGATCGCCCAGTTCACCCGCACGTTCTCGTCACTCTATGCCAGCTCTGTCCCGATTCTGCAATCGCTGGCGATTGTGGAGGAGGTGGCGGGCAACAAAGTAATTGGACAGTACATCCGCAGCGCTGGTGATTCCTTGCGTCAGGGTAATCCGCTCTCCGAGCCGCTGAAGAAGGCCTGGGTGTTTCCGCCGCTGGTTACACAGATGATTGCCATCGGAGAAGAGACCGGGGCACTCGACACGATGCTGTCCAAGGTGGCCGACTTCTACGAAATGGACGTAGAGAACACGGTCGACCGGCTGAAGTCACTGCTGGAGCCGCTGCTGATTGCTTTTCTGGCAGGTGTGGTAGGGGTTATTGTGGCAGCCATTATGCTGCCGATGTTCAGTCTATATAGCAATATGTGACCTTGCGCTTCGTTGTACATATGGAAAGGGGTAACGCCGGGGAGGGCGGCGCGTAGTCCAAGAGTTTTTGCTGGTGCTCGAAGATGGGGGAATTGTTGCGACATACCACTACTAAATATCAAGGGGGAAATCAAATGTTGGCACAGGCAATGAAAAGAAGACTCAGCAAGGAAGAAAATCAAAAGGGGTTTACACTGATTGAGCTTTTGGCGGTTATCGTTATTTTGGGTATTATTGCAGTGATTGCGATTCCTATGATTACTAATGTTATATCTAAATCCAGAAAAGATGCTGATGTTGCTACAGCTAGACAGGTATATGATGCGGCACGTCTTTATGTAACTTCAGAATTGGAAGGTAAGTTCACTTCTACTCCAGGTCTAACTGTCACAATTGGACCAAAGGCAACTGCTGGTACCTTGCAAGCTAAGGGATATCTAGAAGACCCGCTTTATTTACCTAGTACTAAAGATAAAATTGATGGTGGGACTGTAACTTTTAATACAGATGGCACATTAAATCAAGTTACATTAACTACAACAGCTTCGACAGATCCGACTCCATTTAGTGCTGATGAAGTAATGAGTGGAAAACCAGGATCAAGCAGATAGTCCTAACCGCTATTTTTAGAAGTCCAAAGGAATCGGACCCATTCCGGTTCCTTTTTCACAATCCCCGAAAGGGAACTACACCACTATGACTATAATAATCGCAAGCTATATTATGTTACTCGGCCTGGTACTAGGCTCATTCTTTAATGTTGTGGGATTGCGGGTACCTGTGGGTGAATCGCTGGTGCATCCGCCATCGCGGTGTCCTAAGTGCAATACCAGGCTTGGCGCACGGGATTTGATTCCGGTATTCAGCTATTTATTATCCGGCGGGAAATGCCGTCACTGCGGAGCGAAGGTATCTCCTGTATATCCGCTTGGAGAAGCGGCTACCGGGCTACTGTTCCTGTGGATGTATCTGGAGCTGGGGCTTACGCTGAAAGGAATCGCAGGCCTGCTGCTGGCAAGCCTGTCAGTCATCATCACGGTAGCCGATCTGAATTACATGCTGATTCCCAACAAAGTGCTGCTCTTTTTTCTGCCTCTCTTTCTTGTGCTGGTGCCTTGGATGGGGGACGGGGTACTTTGGGATAATTTGCTTGGCGCGTTGAGCGGCGGCGGAATTCTTTTGCTGATGGCTCTGTTTGGCGGCATGGGGATGGGCGATGTTAAGCTGTTTGCGCTGCTGGGCTGGGTTGTCGGCTGGCAAGGTGTCATTCTGGCCTTTCTAATAGCCTGCGCACTCGGTGCTGCGGTGGGAGGATGTTTACAGCTAGTTGGCGTTATCGGCAAAAAACAGCATGTGCCTTTTGGGCCTTTTCTGGTGACAGGCACCCTGCTTGCTGTTGTGTATGGTTCGGACATCATCGGTGCGTATCTCTCGTTTATCGGTTAGGAGGATCAATATCACATGCTTGTACCAGGTCATCGGGCGATCGGGATATCCATTGAGGAATCTGCGGTCCGCTATATCAGCTTAAAGCACAACAAGACATGGGAGGTCCGCAAAAAAGGGACTCTGGCTCTGCCTACAGGCATGATCGTTGAGAACCAGATCGCAGACAGCGAGGCGCTGCTGGATGTCCTCAAGCCTTGGGTGAAGCAGCAGGGGCTGCGCGGGGCGAAGGTGTCTTTGGCTATCCCTCCGGCGCAAATCATCATCCGCCAGATGGTCATTCCCAGCACCAATGAGAAGCAGCTGGATCAGCTTGTGAAGCTGGAGGTCGAGACTGGCCTTCACCTGCCTTTTGACAATCCTGTCTATGATTATGTTACAACCGGGGTCGACTTCGACGGGGATCAGACGCATTTGCTTGTATTTGCGGCGCCGCGGCTGCCGATTCAGCAGTATATTGATCTGCTGGAGAGCGCTGGCCTGCGGGTACGCACTGTCGAAATATCGGCCACTGCCCTTGCCCGCAGTATTCATCTCGTTCACGGAGAGGCATTCACAGAAACGATGCTGATCCATCTGGAGCGGTCAATGCTGGACATATATATGTTCCGGGACGGCAACCCCGTGTTTATCCGAACGATTAATGTGGCTGATCTGCAACAGGGCAGAATAGAGACAGCCTTTACCCCGGATATGGCTGTGTATGAAGCTGAAGCAGCGGCGGCTGCAGAAGAAATGGAAGTAAGTCTATCGCCGGAGCAGATGGTTGAGATTACGGCTGAAATCTCGCGGATGCTGAATTTCTATCAATACAGTCTGCATGACGGCAGTACGCGTATTGGCAATATTGTAATTACAGGCACTTCAACGGTACGAAGGCAGCTCCATGAAGAGTTGCGCCAATCTTTAAGTGAGCAGGAGATCGTTCCCGTCCATTTGGATCAGCTGGAAGCGGGGGCGGCACAGGATGCTGAGCTGAACAGTTACCGGGTTGCTACCGGGGCCGCGCTCGGCAGCTCTATCCGGCATATTGATCTTTTTCCCAGAGAAGACCGCGAAGCGCGGTTTTTCCCCTATGTGGCCATGGTGCTGGCGGGGATCTGGCTGCTGGGGGCCATTGGAACAGGGATCTATTTTGCCTCCAACAAGGGCCGGATCAGTGAACAGGCAGAGCAGCTTCAGGGACTGCAGGACCGGAGTGCGATGATGCAATTGGAGCTTAGCAAGCTCAATAACAGCGGTTCTGTAAAGCTCGACCGTAAAGCAGCCATCGATGAAATTTTGAAGTACAAGCTGAATATCGTCTCTGTACTGAACGAGCTGGCCCAGGGGCTTCCACAGGGAAGTTCGCTCCGGACAATCAATTATATCTATCTGACATCCATTGATTTAACAGTGAACGTGCCAGCAATGGAGGATGCTTCTCTCTATTTGGCGAACCTCCGCAAAATGTCCTTTAGCGTGGAGGCTTCTATACTGAAGTTAAGCGAAGGAGATATGAAGGAGAATTCACAAGCTTCTGCATCACTGACCAAATCATACACAGCTGTGTATAAAGTGAACCTGGCGAAAGGGAATCCGAAGGAAGCCTTTGAACAGAACAATCAAGGGGAGGCAGAGGATGATGGAACAGATCAATAAATACCGTTCGCCCATTGTGCTTGGCGTTCTTGTTCTCTTTCTGCTGCTGCTCGCATTTTTTATCCTTGGAGTGCGTCCGACAAATCATACCATTGAGGAACAAAACTTGCAGATGTCCCAACTGGAGCAGCAAAACGGGCTTTTGCAAAATAAAATCAATGAACTGAAGAGCTCCTCTGCGGATCATCAGGAGCAGGAATCACTGCTCGCACAGCTTCCACGCGGCGATAACAGTGAACAGCTTATCCTGGACCTGAGATCCATCGGTACGCTTACGAATGCCAGGCTTAAGGATATCGGCTTTGCAGTGGGTGTGGGCAATCCGATACAGGAAATGACAGGCGCATCCCAAGCCGCTTTTCCTACGGTGAAGCAGTTGAAAATGACAGCGCTGGTGGAAGGAGATTACGCAAGTGTGCGCAACTGGATGACTGCGCTGCAGCTCCTGCCCCGCATTATAAATGTGGATTCGTTCAGCTTCCAGCAGTCATCCGGCAGTATCATATCCGCTAATATCGCCTTCACTGCCTATTACGAGGAAGCGCCGGAAGCTCCTAATAGCGGGCAGCAAGTTGCGGCAGGCGATCCAACTGAATAATTCCCAAGCATCCAAGATTCGTCTCCAGTTAAATGGGGGGCGGATTTTTTGCTTTCATCAGCGATCCTTCCGTTTTCATCCGGCTACAAATGGGGTATTTTAGCTTACAAGCTATCCCTGGCTGAGTGTCCCGCAGGCGAACGGTCAAGGGCCCAACGAAAGCGTAGTAGTGAAGCTGAAGAAGGTGAACGGATATTGGAGGATTGACATGTCTCCGGACACCTTGTTCTGAGATGAACAGAGGCCTATAAAGTCTTATCTTTCCAAAAAGACGGCCGGACCCTAAATGTCCGGGCCGTCTTTTTGCTGCAGGAAGGGGCCCAGCAGCAAGTACTTCATGTACCATTCGCCCCATTCCATTCATCCCCGCACCCCATCCTCTACCAGTGGCTGCTTGCGTGAATCGGGCTGGATGGACTTGCCCATGCCGCCCCGGTTGATGGCGATGATGCGTTTCTGCGCGTAGTAAGTGTCACGGGAGAGAAGCTTCTTCTCTACGGCTTTGCCGTCCACGAGACGGGTGATGTGCGTTTCAACGATATAGCCGGTTTTCCCGTTCTGGAGAATCCGGGTGCCGCCGCGCGGAAGTGAAGGGTCGCTCACGTATTTGTCGGCAGGTGTAAGTACCTCTATGGTCCGGGACTGGACAAGGAAGGTAACATTCTTCGGGAACGTGCCGAACAGCTTCACGGTTAAGGCGCGCCCTTGGACAGCAGCATGGATAATCAGGTATTTGCCGGTGTTGTTGCGGAAGCGGAAGTTGATATTGCCTTCGGAAAAGGTGGCATCCTGCCCTTTAGGCAGATAGCCCACCGGCAGGGAATGATTGCGCCGCTCCACGATTTCTAGGCCTGAACGCAGTGCAGCATTATACAGCGTGCTGGATACCTGGCAGATGCCCCCGCCTGTACCGGGCTGAAGCCTGCCGTTAACAATGACGGGCGCTTCGCGGAAGCCGGTATCTGCCTGGGCCTTCTGGATGGCTTTGCCATAATCAAAAACAGCGCCAGGAGGAAGCATGGTACCGTTGACTGCTTGAGCGGCAGCCTCTACATTGAAGGTGCGACCGGGTCCGCTGGCGCCGAGAGAGGTGCTGAACTGCGAAATCTTCCGCTCAATGCCCTGCTCCTTCAGTGCCCTCAGCGTGATCTCCGGCTGCTGTGTGCTAAGTGGAACTTCAAGCAGGATCTGTTTGCCCGTAAGGCGGTCTACACTACGGAATGACACGGGCACCGCCGCCTGCAGGGTGAGCACCAGCGCATGCCAATCCACCTCATAGGAGGTTTTCTCAGGCGTATACACCACACGGTCATCTGCGGTGATGCGCCGCTCAGCGTTCACGGGAACCCCGAAGGTTTCTTTTTCCCAGGCCGGGCTCAGACTTTTCTGCAGCACCGCAAGGTCCAGATGAACCCCGAGCTCCCAGCTGCGGGAAAAGCCCCAGCGGGCGCGTACCCGATCCAGCAGTCCTCCCCCGGAGAGCGTGTCCAGCCCATGGAGAAAATCCTCTGCCTCATACGTTATACCAGCCTGCTGTAGCGTAACCGGGAGTTCGGTATTTGGTTCAGCTTTCAGCACCAGAGGCAGCACTTCCAGTGCTTTCAGCCTGGAGGCAATTCCGGTTCGCACCTCGGCAATCTTCATGCCACCAACATCCCATCCGGCCAAAAGGGTCTTTGGGGGCAGTGTGCGCTGATTGCCATATAAATGAAGTCCTCCGGCAATAAGTGAGCCAGCCAGGAGCAGGCCAATTACCGCAATGAGGGCGGCGTGGATCGTTTTCATGAATGTTCTCCTTCTGTTGGGCGGATTTGCGCTAACGAAGGCGCAGGCCAGGGGTAACAGGCTTAATGAACGGTCTTTATAGCCGATATATATGAATAGGGAGGACCGGCGAAGAGACCTGTTTTATACTACGAAGAAATACAGCTTTTCAGATGGTTATGGACTCTTTTTATGTATATGTGCGATATCCGAAAAACTTTCGGGTACTCAAGCAGTAACGGATTTGTTACAATAGATACGCCTGCGGTATTCATGCAGTTTATGGAAGCTTCTGCGGTTTGCAGCGGAATATGTCAGAATCGGGAAGTGATGAAGTGATCGAAATGCAGGATGTGTGGAAGACCTATCCGAACGGAACCCATGCGCTTCAAGGCGTATCCGTCAAGATCGACCGCAATGAGTTCGTATACGTCGTCGGGCCGTCCGGTGCCGGCAAATCAACGTTTATGAAATTAATTTATAGAGAAGAAACGCCGACCAAGGGCCAGATCTCGGTAGGCGGGTTCAATATAGGCAAGCTGAAGCCGCGCAAAATCCCTTATGTCCGCCGGAACATCGGGGTAGTCTTCCAGGATTTCCGTTTGCTGCCGAAGCTGACGGCCTATGAGAATGTTGCGTTTGCGATGGAGGTTA
Organism: Paenibacillus sp. P3E; assembly: GCF_001909045.1. Taxonomy (NCBI): domain Bacteria; kingdom Bacillati; phylum Bacillota; class Bacilli; order Caryophanales; family Paenibacillaceae; genus Paenibacillus; species Paenibacillus sp. P3E. Next base: position 77,396 of record NZ_LVWH01000014.1, read on the forward strand.
TCGAAGCTCCGAAGAAGGTGATCCGAAAACGCGTCCCTGAAGTGCTCGAATTAGTCGGCCTTCGCAGCAAAGCGAACCGTGAGCCCTCGCAGCTGTCAGGCGGGGAACAGCAGCGGATTGCCATTGCCCGGGCGATTGTCAATAACCCTGCCGTCATTATTGCGGACGAGCCTACCGGCAACCTCGACCCCGAGACATCGTGGGGAATCATGCAGCTGCTGGACGAAATTAATTTTCGCGGGACAACCATTGTTATGGCGACACATAACAGGGATATCGTCAACAAAATGCGCAAGCGTGTACTGGCTATCGAGAACGGAAATATTGTCAGAGACCAAGTGAGAGGGGAATATGGTTATGAGTTTTAAAACCTTCTTGCGGCATGTGCGGGAAGGCTTCAAAAACGTATTCCGCAACGGCTGGATGTCGGTGGCTTCCATCACGTCCATTGTCGTCTCCCTATTCGTGCTTGGTGTCTTTATACTGCTGGTGCTTAATGTCAACGCTGTCGCTAACAAGGCGGACAGCCAGGTGCAGATCAACGTGCATCTTACCCTGAATACCGACCAAAAAATGCGTGAAACGCTGGAAAATGAAATCGGCAGCATGCCGGAGGTCAGCAAGGTGACGTTCGTCTCCAAGGAGCAGGGGCTGAAGGACTTCCGTAAGGATATGGGACCGGATGCCGCCGAGCTGTTGGAAGGCTTTGATGAAGACAACAATCCGCTGCCGGATAAGCTGCTGGTAGAGGTCATCCAGCCAACAACGGTTCCGTTTGTGGCGGAGAAGATAGAAGCACTCAACAAAACTCATAAAGAACAGCCGATTTATAAGGTGAACTATGGCAAGGGCTCAGTAGAAACACTTTTCAAAGTGACGAAGGCGGTACGCAACATCGGGTTTATTTTTGTAGCCGGACTGGCGCTGATGTCGATGTTCCTGATCTCCAACACGATCCGGGTTACGATTCTTGCCCGCCGCAAGGAGATCGGGATTATGAAGCTGGTGGGTGCGACGAATTATTTTATCCGCTGGCCGTTCTTTATTGAAGGAGCACTGATTGGACTGATCGGTTCGCTGGTCACCTCAGGAGCACTTTATGTAGGCTATAGCAGTCTCGTGGCTTCCGTGGAGGGAGATCCAATGCTGGGGCTGCAGCTGATCCGGTTCGAAGATATTTGGGTTCTGCTCTGCGGGCTGCTCGTTGGCCTGGGCGTGCTGATCGGTGTATGGGGAAGTACCGTATCGATCCGCAAGTTCCTGAAAGTATAGTGTCTGGTCCAGCATCAAGGTGAAGCTGACTATCATACAAGACAAAGGACGGGGAGTGCGAGTTGAAGAAGATTGCTGCCGGATTGACCGCAGTGTTGCTGGCTGTCACGCTATTCCAACCCTCTGACGGATATGCCAAAAAAACCACGGTCGCAGAAATCGACAAGCAGCTGAAGCAGCTGCAGCAAGAGGTCCAGGATGCCAAGGCCGTGCAGGATAAGGCGGCTTCACGCAACCAGGAAGCCAAGCATTATTTGAATAAGACGAATCTTAATCTCCAGTATGTTTTGGATCAAATTGTTCAGGTCAAAGGTGAGATGACCGATATTTCCGGCAAAATCACCAGCACGGAGAAATCGCTTACCGTCACAGCCAACGAGCTGGATGAGGCAGAAGCGCGTGTGGCGTCCCGTGAGAAGCTGCTGGAATCGCGGGTCCGTCTAATGTATACCGACGGTGCGGTCTCCTACTTGGATGTGCTGCTCTCTTCGACAAGCTTTTCCGATTTCTTGGACCGGGCGGATTCGCTCAAAATGATAGTGGATCAGGATCAGGACCTCCTGGTGCAACACAAGCTGGACAAGCAGACGGTCATTGCCAAGAAACAGGAGCTCGAAGGGCAATACGCCCAAGCCAAGCAGCTGTACACGGATCTGGAGTCCCAGCGCAGTGTGCTGAAGGAGAAGGAGGCGGAGAAGCAGGAGCTTATCGCCTACTATGACAAGGAAATTCAGGAATCGGACGGTCTTACGGAAGAGCAGGATGCGAAGCTGGTGCAACTGGCCAGCGCTCGTTCGCTGCTTGAGAATAAGAAGGACCAGATCAAAGCGGAAGAAGCTGCACGCAAAGCGGCCGCTGCCAAAGCTGAAGCTGCGCGCAGAGCCGCTGCCGCAGCCGCGGCAGCCAAAGCCCGCGCGGCCAGCAGCGATTCAGGTTCAAGTTCGGCCAGCAGCGGGGAGTCCTCCGATTATGCCGGTGGAGGCGGGCCATTCCTGCTTCCTGTGGGAGCGGTGCGGATTTCTTCACCCTATGGGCTCCGTACACATCCGGTCACGGGTGAAGTAGGCAAAATGCATACCGGTACGGATTTTGCAGTTCCGCAAGGGACGGACATCCATGCTGCCGACTCCGGTACGGTCATTGTGGCTGAATGGTGGAGCGGTTATGGATATACCGTAGTAATCGACCATGGCGGCGGGGTATGGACGCTTTATGGTCATATCCGCGAGGGTGGCATTAAGGTTAGTGTAGGTGACCGGGTGTCACGGGGCCAGACCATCGCTGAATCAGGCGCAACCGGCCGCGTCACCGGTCCGCATCTGCACTTTGAAGTGCGGATTGACGGCAAACCGGTGGATCCGATGCCTTACCTGTAGGGCTGCGGAACGAGATAAGATGAACTTGGATTACGACTATACCCTAATATGAAAATCTAAAGTTCAGCTTAATAATAAATATTAATTAACTTTGCGGCATATACTGGAAGAGATACCGTTCTTTGCAGAACGGCTGTGTCTTGGGCTTCATAAGATGGACAAGAAGGGACGGTGGGAACATCATGTTGAAGAAAAGCACAGCGGCGTTTATGATCGTCGCCGCCCTGCTGTGCGGCAGCCTGCTGACTTTGGGCGTCACCGGCTATGCGGATATATTCGGACAAGCCGCGGGTGAAAGTGCGGCAGCAGCGGTCGTACCGTCTGGCGGCCTGCAGGAGAAAGAGTCGCAGAAGCTAGGAACCGCGATGAGCCTCATAGAGGGCTATTATTACCAGGACGTAGACCGGACGAAGCTGATCGACGGTGCCGTCAATGGAATGATGGAGGCACTGGGCGACCCGTATTCGAATTATATGGGCAAGGAAACCGCTGAGAAGTTCGAGGAGAGCATTGAAGGCTCGTTCTCTGGTATCGGAGCGGAGGTCTCCTCGGATAACGGCAAGGTCGTCATCGTATCCCCGATTAAGGGTTCTCCCGCCGAGAAAGCCGGACTCCAGGCCAAAGACGTGATTCTGTCGGTCAATGGGGAAACGCTCGAAGGCAAGGAACTGAATGCTGCGGTAGCCAAAATCCGCGGGCCCAAGGGAAGCAAGGCTACCTTAAAGATTCAGCGTACCGGTTCTGCGGAGCCGCTAGAATTCGTACTTACCCGTGACGATGTGAAGCTGGAAACAGTATACGCCAAGCTTGGTAAGGATGGCGTAGGCATCATTGGGGTGACCCAATTCTCCATGAATACTGCCAAGCGTTTCGAGGAAGAGCTTGGCAAGCTGGAAAAACAGGGCATGAAGGGCCTCGTCATTGATGTACGTAATGATCCGGGCGGTGTACTGCCGGTAGTAATTGAGATGGCAGAGCAATTCGTTGCCAAGGGCAAAGCCATTGTTCAGGTAGAGCAGAAAGGCAAGCCCACTGAAGTTAGCAAGTCTGCAGGCTCAAGCAAAAATTACCCGGTTGTCGTGCTGATGAACAAGGGCAGCGCAAGTGCCTCGGAGATTCTGGCCGGAGCTCTGCAGCAATCTGCAGGAGCCAAGCTGATCGGAGAAAACTCCTTTGGCAAAGGCACAGTCCAGACCAGCTTCGACAAGCAGCTTGGTGACGGTAGCCTGCTGAAGATTACCATTGCCAAATGGCTGACGCCAAACGGCACATGGATTCACGGCAAGGGCATCAAGCCGGATATTGCGGTGGCCCAGCCGGATTATTTCTCAGTAGCACCAATTAACAAAAGCGTAACCCTGCAATACAACATGAACAGCGCGGATGTGAAGAGCGCGCAGACGATGCTGGACGGTCTGGGCTACAAGCCGGGACGGAAGGACGGATATTTCGATTCCGCAACGAAGGATGCGGTGAAGAAATTCCAGAGTGCGTCCAAGCTGAAGGTGACCGGCAGCATTGATGCCAAGACCGCCGAATCACTGGAGCTCGCGCTAATCAAAGTAATTCAGGACCCGGTGAATGACAATCAGCTGAACAAGGGAATTGCCGAGGTTCAGAAGGAAATTCAGGCATCGTCGTCGAAAAAGTAAGAAGGCTGATTCCAGCCTTCTTTTTTTAAAACCTGAATAGGCCTGGGCGCTAAACGCTGCAGATCATCACCACCCGGACGTAAAGGAGTGTGACGAACGGTTTGAATGAAATGCCGGAACTGCTTACAAGCTGGGGCACAGCAGTTGTACATTTGCTGATACAGCCCTATTACTATATTGCAATCCTTTTTATTGCTGTGTATTACCGCAGACAGATAGCGCTTGAACGGAAGCTGATCCATGTGAAGCTGCACAGCTGGGGGCAGGAGACCTGGCGTACGGTATGGAGTGGTCTCGTTATGGGTCTCGTCGTTTCTCTTGCAGCTGTGGCCCTGGGGATTTCGCTCACGGGTACAGCTGTGGCCTGTATTTGGGTCACCAGTCTGGTGCTTATGCTCTTTCGTGTCCGATATTTGTGTTTTGCCTATTCCATAGGCTTGCTTGGAATCATCCAATTTGTCCTGTCGTTCTTCCCGGGTCTCCTGAAGAGCGGACCTGCAGGTACCATCGCCACCGCGCTGCGTGAGATGGATATCCCCGCACTGCTGGTGCTGGCCGCACTGCTGCATCTGGCCGAAGCGCTGCTGGCGCGGTGGCAAGGCGCAAGGCTGGCCACGCCGCTCTTTCTCAAAGGCAAGCGCGGCAAGGTGGTTGGCGGCTATCAGCTGCAGGCCTTCTGGCCGCTGCCGTTGTTCCTGCTGATACCTTCGGGCGCAGGAATCGGAGATCTGCCCTGGCACCCGCTGCTGGGCGGCGGGCTGGGCCTGGTGTCCCTGCCGGTCATCATCGGCTTCAGCGAGATGACCCAGGGCATGCTGCCCGGGCGTAAGAGCGCCCGCACAGCAGGACGTCTGCTGTTGTACAGCATCGTCCTGCTGGCGTTAAGCGGGCTTGCCGCCTGGTGGAGCCCGCTGACCGTGCTCGCGGCGCTCGCCGCGGTGCTGCTGCACGAAGCTCTGGGCTGGTACAGCGCTCTGGAGGAGCGCAGTCTAAGCCCCCTCTTCGTGCACCCCGCAGCCGGCCGCAAGGTGCTGGCCGTGCTGCCGGACAGCCCTGCGCAGGAGCTGGGCATCCTGCCGGGCGAGATCCTGCTGAAGGTCAACGGGGTTCTGTTGACCGATGCCGCGCAGCTGCATGAGGCGCTGCGCATGAATCCCGCGTTCTGCAAGCTGGAGGTGCAGAACCGCGAAGGCGAGAGCAAATACCTCCAGCGCGCGATCTATGATGGCGACCATCATCAGCTCGGCATCATACTGGTGCCGGAGCCGGACGGCTCGGTCACCGCAGAGGCCAAGCCGTCCAGTATCTTCAGTATCATCTCCATGAAGACTGGAGAAGGCCGCCGGAGCCAGCCGCCAGCGAGGCTGGGACGTGCCAAAGGCGAAACTGCAGAGCCCGACCAGGAATCCGCCGGCCTCTAGCCTTTTTACACGTGCATACTCCATCGAACCAAGCCAAAGGCCTGTGTTCCCTGATATTCAGGGCGCACAGGCCTTTTTTCGAAATTATAGTTCCCGCTGATTCTTCCAATAGAAGATGGCGATTTGGGTCCGGTCACGGAGGCCCAACTTGCTGAGAATATCGGTGATGTAATTTTTGACCGTACCTTCACTTAAAAAAAGCTCTGCGGCGATCTCCTTGTTGGTATGGCCTTCTGCAATCGAGGACACCACAGCCAACTCGGCCTTGGTCAGTCCGTACGATACCAGTGTCCGGGCCGGAACCTCTTTCGGACGCGCAGCCGGCTGCAGAAAACCCGCCAGCTTGCGGGCGATGTCGGGATGAATGAGCAGATTGCCCTCATGCACGGTTTTGATACCCTGGATGATCCGGTCCGGCGGAATATTCTTCAATAAGTACCCGCTTGCTCCGTTCCGCAGCGCTTCAATGATGTATTCATCGTCGTCGAAGGTCGTCAGCATCAGCACGGAGGTACTTGGGAAGGATGCCTTGATTAATTTTGTACCTTCGACACCGTCGCAGTGGGGCATCCGGATATCCATCAGTACCACATCGGTATGAGGAAGCTGCTTCAGCAAAGAGAGGGCTTCATCGCCATCTCCGGCAGCGCCTGCCACCTCAATGTCTGGGTCCAGCGCAACGAGCACTTTGAGACTTTCGCGGATAAATGAATCGTCGTCAACAATAACTACTTTGATCATAAGAGGTCTGTCTCCTTTAGGCAGAATGGTCTGTGAAAAGTTTACTGGGGAAGCTTTTCGGGCGGCCTGTGCATTGGAACTCTGGTAATTACCGCGAATTCCGGTTCAAGCTGAAACTCCAGCGTTCCGCGCACCAGACGGGTCCGCTCCGTCATTCCCTGCAGGCCCATGCCGCCCGTGCCTCTGAGTTTCGCAAGAGGGTTGTCTTGCGGGCGCTCTCCGTTGTTGCCCACCTCCATTACCACTTCGTGTCTGCTATACGATACTTTGATCCATACTGCAGTAGCTTGGCCATGGCGAAGAGCGTTGGTTAGAGCTTCCTGGGCATTTTTGTAGAGTGTAACCTGAACGCTGGGATACAGCGGATAAGGCATGCCCTGCACCTGGTAGGAGGTTTCAATGCCCGTGTGACGGCCAAGCTCCTCCAGCAGCCGGTCCAGGGCGTAAGCCCCTTCAAGCTGAGAGCCATAGTTAATCCGCCGGACAGCGGCGCGCATATCGTCCATACTTGCCGAGAGCTGGTCCCGGATCTGATTCATCATTTCCATCCCCTTCTCCGAGGAATGCGGCAGGGTGTGGATGGCCGCCTCGGTCATCATTTTGACCCGGATCAGGCGGTGGCCGATGTCGTCATGCAGTTGACGTGCGATCCGTACCCGTTCCTCCGCTTGCGCGGCCACTTCGATCTGGGAGTTGAACTGCAGCAGCCGGCTGCGGGCTTCTTCCAGCTGGAAATGTTTTTTGCGCAGCTCATCATAGAGGAATAGGGTCTCGTCGCGCCCCCTTCCCGATCTCAGCAATAACCTGTTCAAGGTGGCAGATAGCAGGAAGGTGAGGTTCGTATAGACCCACACCCGTGGATCGGATCCGCTAAGTGCTGTATTGATTGCCGCCAGATGGAGAGCGAAGAAGACAAGCACTACCGGCCTGCGCTCCAGTCGGGAGTAATAGAGCAGTGCCGAAATAGCCGGGAAAATCATCAGCGCCCCGTAATGCTGGCACAGCCAGGCCGTATAGAGCCATTCAACACCGGCGGCTAGCGCGGTAAGGAGACCCGGGAGCCGCTTGCCCAGAGTCACGATCAGCAGGAGCAGCAGAAAATGAAGGGTGAACAGCTCATAGTCGGCATAGTCATACAGATAGATGGCAATTAGTGCAGGGATGATAATAAGTGCATAGCGCACAACATTCAATTCTCTGGTCAAAGGGAGGTCATCCTTTATAGGGTTGGTATGTTTATCTTAACATAAGAATCCGCTGGTTCAGGAGATGACTTTAGTCACCTCCAAAGAATGACCTTTCGTACCTTCGGCCGCGTTTTTCTTGCGCTACAATGAAGACATAGAAGCAATAAGGAACAGGAGAGATGAAGAATGGCATTTGCGGTACTAACCGATGTGGTGAAACGGTACGATCAGAAGTTAACGGTGGATCACGTGAATTTCAGCATTCAGGAGGGGGAAATCTTCGGCCTCCTCGGCCCGAACGGAGCAGGGAAAAGCACCACGATCAGCATGATCTGCGGGTTGCTCAAGGCAGATGGCGGCGATATCGTGATTGACGGATTATCCGTAATGAACCAGCCGCTAGAGGTCAAAAAGCGAATCGGTCTCGTCCCCCAGGACCTCGCTTTATATGAAAATATGACAGCAGCGGAAAATGTCAGCTTTTTCGGCAAGCTGTACGGTCTTCGCGGCAAGCTGCTGAAGGAACGGGTCGAGGAGGCGCTGGCCTTCACCGGACTCAGCGACCGGGCTAAGGATAAACCGTCCACCTTCTCCGGCGGTATGAAAAGACGGCTGAACATCGCCTGCTCGATCATGCACCGCCCCAAGCTGATCATTATGGATGAACCGACCGTAGGCATTGATCCCCAGTCGCGCAATCATATCCTCGAATCCGTCAAGGCGCTGAATAAGCTCGGCTCAACAGTGATCTATACGAGCCATTATATGGAGGAGGTAGCCGCCATTTGTGACCGGGTAGCGATTATGGACAAAGGTCATATCATTGCCTGTGGAACCGAAAGCGAGCTGCGGGAACGGGTAGCCCATGAAGAAAAGATTGTCATAAAAGCATCTCAAATCACGCCTGCTCTGATCCAGGAGCTGGGCCAGCATCCTGGGATAAGCCGCGTTGAACTCAGCGAAGATACGGTAGAACTGTATTTGCCCTCCTCGCAAAGCCAATTGCAGGATATTTTATTTATCTTTGCGAAGCATGAAGGAATTATTGCTTCCCTGAATATTGAAGAGCCGGATCTGGAGAGCCTGTTTCTTAACCTGACCGGACGGACCCTGCGGGATTAGAGGAAGGAGGAAGACTTACATGAACACGTGGACCATTATGATCTATGAGCTGCGCAGATTGTTCCGCTCACGCTCTATGCTGTTGAATATGTTTTTGCTGCCATTGGTACTGATCTTTCTCCTGGGCGCTTCACTGTCGGGGGTGGTCGGTGTCAAAGGCGCAGCCAAGATAGACCCTGTGCGGGTGGCGGTAGTTAATCCTTCAGGTGAAGGGGCAGGGCCATCGGCTATGATTGCAGCCTTTCTGAAGTTGCCGGAGGTGCAGAAGGTCATTATCCCGCAAGAAGCAGAGAGCCGCCAGGCGGCAGAGAGCGGACTCCGCGCCGGAAAGTACGGCTATGCAGTAATCGTTCCGGGTGGCTTCGACAGTGAAGTGCAGAGCGGTAAAAAAGCGCAGCTGGAGTTTATTCTTGGCAAGAACCGTACGGACAATATGGTGGCGGGAACGGCGTTTGATAACTTCCTGAGCACAATGAATTACAAGCAGGCAGCGGTGGCAACACTGGGGCCAGAGGCGCTGACGGTGTCGGCTTCCTTACCGGCTGATCATGAAGCGGTCAAACTGGGCGATCTGAATAATGGGGGCAGAACCTATACGGCTTCCCAATTCTACGCGGCATCCATGCTGCTTATGTTTCTGCTCTACAGCGGGATCACGGTGACCAGTTCACTTTTCAGTGAAAAGGATAACCATACGCTCCACCGTATCAACTCTATGCCGGTCAAGGGTTCAGAGCTGTTTATTGGTAAAATCCTCGGAGTAGGCATCGTGTCCATTGTGCAATGCTTGGCGATTATTCTACTTAGCAATTGGCTGTTCGGCGTGTACTGGGGCAATCGCCCGGGTCTCCTGCTGCTGTTCTGTCTGCTGATGATTATCGCTTCCATGACACTGTCCATTGTGATTTGTTTATTCAGTAAAACTGCGGCAAGCGCAAGCAGTATCATTAGTGTAATCACGGTATGTATGACATTCCTGAGTGGGGGGATGGCTCCGTTGCCGGACGCCTGGGTGAATACCATTGGTGCTGTTACTATTAATCATTGGGTGTTGCAGGCGGTGATCCGAATGATGCTGCATTCAGAATTGTCACAGATATTGCCGAATCTGCTCATTATATCGATAATCTGTCTCGTGATGTTCAGTGCAGCGATTTTTTCATACCGGAAGGTGGGTTACCATGAATAAAATATTCACGATCGCCTGGAATATGGTCAAGCGGACCATCGGCTCCCGCAAAGGGTTCCTCACGTACATCCTGCTGCCAAGTATCGTAGTCGCCGCTATTATATCGGTTACCGGAGGCATGGAAAACCATTCGGCAACCGTGCTATATACCAATAGGGATACAGGAGCAGCAGGGCAGCATTTGCTTGCCGAATTGGAGAATACCGGGGACTACAAGCTTGTTCCGCGAAAGGATGAGGCGGCGCTCAAAGAGGGCGTTATCGGGCAGGAGGGTGGTGTGGGGATATGGATTCCGGCAGAGTACACCGCACAGCTAGCACATGGAGAGCAGCCGCAGCTGAATATCTATGAGCTTAGAACGACAGAAACCTCGATCATGTTCAAAATGAAAGTGAATACGATCGCAAATGAAATGCTCCAAACCGCACAAACCGTACATGCGTTCAGCGGAGGAACGGGGGATGCTGAAGCCGGGTTTGGTGCAATTCTGAAGCAGGCCGGGCAGCATCATGTGGGAAGTACACGTACGGATTATGACCTGTATCCCCGGGAAACCCTCGGAGTCATTACAGGGATGACCTTAATGTTCCTCATGAGTTTGGTGACAAGCACAGTATCTCTGATTATGGATGACCGCAGGGGCCGGACCATGATGCGGATGTTCAGTGCTCCGGTCCGTTCTTATGAGATTGCACTGGGGAACTTCCTGGGCAGCTTTATGGTCGGAGTCATCCAGATTGCGGTTGTGCTGATCCTTGGAAAATGGGTGCTGCGCTATGATTATGAGGTTCCCGCATATCTGTATTTTCTGGTGCTTGCCGCATTTATGCTCGTATCCATGGGTATTGCCAGCACAGTAGCCGGGCTGGTCCGCAATCCGCGCAACGCAGGCATGCTGAACGCGCTTATTCTTACACCGACCTGCATGCTGGGCGGCTGCTTCTGGCCACTCTCAGTGATGCCGGACTATATGCAAAAAGCAGCCAACTTCATGCCGCAGAAATGGGCGATCCAGGCAGTGGATATCGCCGCAACCGGCGGCGGGTGGAATGAGCTGTGGCTGCCGTTTGCCATCCTGGGCCTTATGGCCGCGGTTCTGCTGGCGATTGGCTCCGCCATTCTTCGTCCGAACGAGACGGGAATCAGTGCATAGGCCAGTATTTGATGCCTAAGGGTTATGATCAGCCTGTTGTATCCGGTCATTCGCCGGAGCGGCGGGCTGTTTTCTTTGAATCATGGATTGAGGACTACTTTCGGCTCCATAAACCAAAAGAGAAACTTTCCCATCATGAATATTAATAGTTTACGATATTCTTCTTTCCCTATGGTCCCACCTGAAATCAGCATATCATAGGTTTCGCCTCTATCTTCAACGGAAAGTCCTGCTTCTGTATACCCGTTATTTAAATAGAATAACTTCCTTTTCATGCGTTGTTCTTGATTTTGCCCATCGACAAACTCATGATTATCCGTAAATATCAGCAAAGCAGCCTTATCTTTTTCGCATAATTTTAAAATATTTCTAAATGGTATTTGTTCTATTTTGGGGAAAGAACTATGATAAAGCTCTTTTACTGCTGAAATATATTTGTTATTTTTATCAGCGTTGATCATCATCAATGGCATGGCCGGTTCTCCCTCTATTCTTTGTCTTTTACAACCTGTTCCTGTTCATACCGCTAATCCCCTTCTTCGTAGTTATTGTAATGCAAATGAAGCCAGTCAGGTTATAGTACTTGCAAAGCTCACCAGAAAAGTGTTGCATAAAAAATATGTAAGCGGTACCATATTATTGGCAGTTTCAAAGTAGACTTTAACCAACCTAAGAGAAGCTTACGATACAAGCTGTATTACGAAGAACAGTCAGGAAGTAAATCTAACTTTATGCTTATGAATGGGAACTGATACGTTCACAAAATGTGTAGGAGGATGAGATCATGGGCAGCAACAAATTGGCTTGGACCTGGCGGGTGAAAGAGGAGTGCCTGGAGGAGTATGTGCAGATGCACCTGAATCCCTGGCCGGAAATTCTGGAGGAGCATTCCAAAGCTGGAATTACGAATTATTCAATTTTTCAGAATGGCAATCAGTTTTTCTATTGCTTTGAATGCAAGGATACAGAAGCGGCTTTTGCCTACATTGCCCAGAGTGATGCCTGCAACAGATGGAACGCCATTACGTCGGAGATGGTTGAAGGCTCCTTTGATTTCAATGAGGAGAACCCGATGGTTCCGCTGCGTGAAGTGTTTTATCTGGAGTAAGGCTATCTTTTCTGTTTATGAACTATACGCGGGTAATGAGTTCTCCTTCGAAGGAAGGAGGGCTTTTTTTTGCTGTATGCATTTACCGCTGCACCCGGCTGCTCTGTCTCCGGAAGGGGAAGAACCCCGACTAGAGACCGAGAGAAAAACCCTTCGCCGGGAGGTTTTGGAGACCACCCGAAGGCTCTACACTTAGCTATGACAGCAATACATAAAGATCAGGCACACGGAAACCAATTCATACAGAAGTGGAAGGGGAAAAGAGAAATGACATGGTTAACAAAGTGGTCTTTCGGCAATAAGGGGGCAGTAGGCCTCCTGGTTGTCATGGCGCTGGTGGTGGGTATACTCAGCTATACTTCGCTGCCCATGGAGTTTATGCCGGAGGCTGATAATCCTCAGATTACCGTTACGGCGCTCGGCCCGGGCCAGGATGCGCATTCTATGGAGGCGAATGTGACGAAGCCGATTGAGGCGGCAACCTCAGTCGTGAAGGGCAAAACCGAGCAGATGTCTACTTCCGGTGATGGCTATGCGAAGGTGGATATTTATTTTGACGGCAAAACCAATATGAAGGATGCGGCGCAGGAGGTTGAAAAGGCTGTCCGCGCACTGCATTTCCCGGAAGGCGTCATGGACCCGTTCATTGTACAGCTGAACACCTCTATGATTCCGATCTCCGAGCTCACGATGTCCTTCGACGAAGGGATGACCAAGGACAATCTGAAGCTTGCTGAAGATAAGATCATTCCTGAACTGCAAAAAATCGATGGGGTAGCGAACGTAGCCCTATACGGCAAAACGGCTCCGCAGGTCCATGTGAAGCTTGATCCAAAGGCGATGGCTGCAAAGGGCGTTGCCACATCCCAGGTGTTGGGACTGCTTCAGGGACGCAGCGTATCAGCTTCGATTGGGGAGCAGACCCTTGGCGGACAGACGGGGAATGTAAATGTGGTTTCCTCCATAGACAGCATTGACACACTGAAAAAGCTGCCGGTCGCCTCAGGTGTAACCCTGCAGGATATAGCTGCTGTTCAAGCGGTGACCGACCAGGAAAGTGTCAGCCGCTCGAACGGGAAGGATGTATTGTTCGCCATCATCACCAAGGAAGCGAATGCCAATGCAGTCGATGTGGGCGATAAGGTGCGCGAGGTTGCGAAAGACCTGACCCAATCGAACAAAAATGCTGAGGTTGCCGTTATTTTCAGCACCGCGGATATGGTTGTCACTTCCGTCAACAGTATGATGCGTGAAGTGCTGCTCGGTGCATTATTTGCGACGATCGTCATTCTGATCTTCCTGCGCAATGTGCGCGCTACGCTGATCACGGCGGTATCTATTCCGCTGTCGCTGGCGGTTACTCTATACTTGCTGGACGTTTCCGGCATTACCTTGAACATTGTTACGCTGGGTGGTGTCGCCGTCGCAGTCGGGCGGCTGGTCGACGATAGTATTGTCGTTATTGAGAATATTCACCGCAGGATGCAGAAAGAGCCTTTCTCCATCGACATGATTATCAGCGCTACCCGCGAGGTCGCAAGGGCCATCACTACATCGACTATAGCTACAGTTGCTGTATTCCTGCCCATGGGTCTGCTGAACGGAAGCCTGCAAGCCTTCCTGCTGCCGTTCGCGCTGACGGTGACCTACTCCCTGTTAACTTCACTGGTAGTGGCGCTGACAGTTGTCCCTCTGTTAAGCTCCTGGCTGCTGCGCAGCTCTTCCCTGAAGGAGCACAAGCCATCCAGAGGCTTCGGCCGTTTTCTGGAATGGAATCTGCACCACAAGTGGATTACCCTGACTCTTGGTCTGGTGCTGCTGGTGGGTTCCGTTGCCGCTTATGTTACTATGCCCAAGGGGGCGCTGGATGCATCCGATGCCAGCAATGTAACCATACAATTGGTCTATCCGAATGATGTTCCAGTGAAAGAAGTGCTGGAGAAGGGCAAACAGCTGGAAGCGGAACTGATGAAGCAGCCGCAGGCGGAGACCGTGATCATGATGACCGGCAACAGCGCAGACTCGGCGCAATGGGGCGAAGTGTCTTCACTGACCCAGGTGAAATACACCGTAATGATGAAGAAGGACGCGGATGCGCAGGCGTTCCTGGATCATATCCGTGGCCTTCAGGAATCCTATGCGGGAGCAACCCTGACTGCAAATGAGTCCAGCATGATGGGTGGAGGCTCGACCAGTGAGTATGTTGATATTGTTGGGGACGATCTGGTATCCATTAAGACAGTCGCCCAGTCCGTAGCCGCTAAAGTAAAAACGGTAGACGGCGTAAAAAAGGTCACCAGCAACATGGAAGATACCAAGCAGGTGTTCGCGTTCAAGGTGAATCCGGCTGCAGCGAATGCACAGGAAATTTCCATGCAGCTGTCGGCGATGCTGAATCCGGTGCCGATGGGGCAAATGGAGCTGGAGGGTTCCCCTGCCGGAGTGGTATTGGAGCCTGTGCTGCAACCGAAGTCGCAGCAGGATTTGCAAAATATTACGATCATGACCGCCGGAGGGCCGCAGCCGCTCTCGAAATTGGCTATCCTTGAGGTCACCGATCAGCCAGCCATGCTCTACCATAAGGACGGCAAACCCTATGTGCGTATTACAGCTGAGGTCGATCCGAAGAAAGTGTCGGCTATTGGAGCGGATATCAAAAAACAAACGGACAGTATTACACTTCCCGAAGGAGTAACGCTGTTCGCAGGCGGGGCTTCGGCGGATCAGGCCGGAGACTTCAGCGACCTTGGCATGACGGCACTGATCTCCATCGGTCTGGTGTATCTGATCATGGTCTTGACGTTCAAGACCCTGCGAGCACCGCTGGCTATTATGTTCTCCCTGCCGCTCGCGGCCATCGGAGCCGTTGTCGCCTTGATTATTTCCGGTGTGACCCCTGACTTCACCGCATTGTTCGGAGCTTTGATGCTGATCGGTATCGTCGTCACGAATGCGATTGTGCTGATCGACCGGATTAAGCAGAATGAAGAGCATATGACTGTGCGCGAGGCCATCATTGAAGCAGCCGGAACACGGATGCGTCCGATACTAATGACAGCTATCGCTACGGTATGTGCCATGCTTCCACTGCTGTTCGGTCATACAGAGCAGGGCAGCATCGTCTCGCAGAGTCTGGCCATCGTCGTTATCGGCGGCTTGATTGCAGCAACTCTGCTGACGCTGGTAGTGGTACCGGCCATCTATGAGCTGCTGTACTTCCGCAAATCAGCAAAGGAACGGAAGAAGCAAAAGGCTGCAGCTGCGGCATAAATAAGTCTGGCAGTTAGCAAATGCGCCTGACCCAAGAAGGAAGCTATACAAAGAGCAGTGCGGGATTTCCGCACTGCTCTTTGGCATATTTTCGCATGGACGATATGAAATTATGCGGGGGAATCCGGAAGGTCTGCCGAAGAGGCGATGTGTCTCCTTGGAGGCCCCTAGTTGCCGGTACTCTCATATTTCGAGAGTCCGTACCGGAAGATGCCATAAGCTGCCGCCGCACTGCCCGCTGCCACGACGGGAGCCAGCATCCACCAGCCGCTCCACCCGCTTTTGCCGAAAATGTAAGTCGCCGGATAGAAGCTGATGAAGGCATATGGCAGTACGGTGGAAATAAACACCCGCACTGCCTGCGGAAACAAAGTGACCGGATACTTGGCCAAATCGGCCAAATTATGCACCATCAGCGGAAAGGCATTCCCGGCATTGCGAATCCAGAAGGCCGCCGAGTTTCCGGCCAGATTGATCGATACACGAATGATAACCGCCGTCAAAAGCAGCAGAATAAGGATAACCACTTTGGCGAAGCTCCACTGGATATGGCTGTGAACCAGCGATTGCCAGATAATCACTCCGCCGATGAGCAGATTGCCAAGGCCATTAATACCGATCCCCGTACAGAAGACCTGAAGCACAACTGGCACCGGCCGCAGCAGATAACGGTCCAGTTCGCCTTGATTGACCAATCTTCCCAAACGCCAGGTGCCCTCGAAGAATAAAGAGCCAATGCCTTCCGTCAGAAAAATCATCGCATACATGAAGGTAACCTCCCAGAACTGCCAGCCGTTAATATCGGGAATCCGGTCATAGATCACCCACAGGAACACAAACCCAAGCACCTGGGTCAGAGCGGCGGAACACATTAAGATGTAAAAGTCCTTATTGTATTCCAGGATTGCTTTTAGCTGCTGCACATAGAGCCTTTTATATAGATAGAACATTCGTGACAACGTCATTACCACTCCTCCTTCCGCCTAACCTCCATGAATAGTCACCTGACGGACCGCCCAGTTCCACATGAATTTCCCGGCGATCCAGAGCGCTGCTCCCCAGAAGCATTGAATCCCGATCAGCTTCAGACTCTCCAAGGTACCGGCCTGCTCCAGAAAAATCATAGTCGGCGTGTGGATAATACTCTGAAACGGAAGCAGCAGTGCTGTCCGTTCCAGCCAGCCGGGGAAAAAGGCCAAAGGCACCAAAGCTCCGGATAGCAGATTGGTTAGGGCAATCCGGGTCCAGACAATGCCCATGGAGCCAGTGGACCAAAAGCACAGCAAGGCTGCAAGATACACCACGCCGAATTTCACCGCAATGGCCCCCAGCAGACTGAGCGCGAACAGCACATAGACGAGCGCAGAATGGGGGAGGGCCAGGCCGGAAATGAAGAAGGAGAAAATCACGAGAATAATCGTACTTATGCCGCCTTCCAGCAGGCTTGTGCCCAGCGTTTCGGAGAAACGGGCCGTTTGAAAATCAATGGGCTTCAGCAAGTCTACGGCAACGCTGCCATCGAGGATTTTTCCGGAAATCGCGGTTTCCGAGTACCAGGACAGCACAGAGTTGGCCAGGAAAGTGACTAGCAGATAGGTTTTCATCTGATCCCACGTGTATCCGCCCACTGTCTCACGGCCCCCATAAATGCCTGCCCACAAAAAATAAACCGCCAGCAGATTGATCGCATTAGACAAGAAAGTGACGACGTAGGAGAAGCGGTAGGATAGAACATTTTGCAAGGATCGGTTGGCAATACTGCGGTATTTCTTGAGCTTGACTACGGGCATGGCTGCCGTCACACCTCCTCATTCCCCTTTTTGATTAAGGTCCAGGTTTCCGTCGTACACCGCTTTGATCACCTGCTCAATGTTGGCATCCTCCATGCGGAAGTCAATCACTTCGCCATGCTTCATCACCCGGCTGACCACTTCACTGGCCGTATATTCATAGCGGTCGAAGGAGACGGAGAATTCCTGTTCATTTTGCCGGTCCAGCTTCATTCCGGGCGTCTGTGAGAGCAGATTGTACAGCTCCGGCATCGGCACGCCCACTTGGAAGAAAATCACGCGGTTTCTGGCAAAGCGGGATTTGACCTCGCTAAGACTCCCGTCATAGATGATGGAGCCGTGGTCGATGATAATCAGCCGTTTGCACAGATCCTCAATGTCGCCGAGATCGTGGGTAGTGAGCATAACGGTGGTTTGCTGCTCCTGATTGATTTTTTTGATGAACTCGCGGATTTTTTGCTTCACGGAAACGTCCAGTCCAATTGTGGGTTCATCCAGATAGAGAATCGGCGGGTTATGTAGTAAGGCGGCTGCCAGGTCCGCACGCATGCGTTGACCCAGGGAGAGCTTTCGCGCAGACAGATGGATGAACTCATTCATGCCCAGCAGCTCCGTGAACTGATCCAGATTAGCCTTATAGACAGGCTCCGGGATCTGATAGATATCCTTCAGCAGCGAAAAGGATTCCACAATCGGAATATCCCACCACAGCTGCGTGCGTTGTCCGAACACGGCTCCGATCTGCGCGGCGTTCTCCATTCTTTTCTTATAAGGATTGATACCGTTTACAGAAATGCTGCCTGCAGAGGGCATGAGGATGCCTGTCAGCATTTTGATCGTGGTGGATTTGCCTGCACCGTTCGGCCCCACATAGGCCACCGTCTCGCCGGCTTCCACACTCAGATTCAGCGGCTGCACCGCGATCTTCTCGATATGCTTCGGGATGAACAGATGCTTGACGGCTCCCGCCAGGCCTGGCTCTTTCACCGCCTGCATGAACGATTTGGACAGCCCGCGGGCTTCAATAATACTCAAGTATAGACCTCCTTCATTCCTAACTTCCAAAGACGTATAAACAAATATAGCACCGGCCTGATGTCGAAAACTATCGGTTTAGGTCGGACGGTAAAAAAATTTATAAGATTATGACGAATGATGAACAAAAGGCTAGCCGCAGGCTGGATTACAGACCCGGGTTAGCCGCTTTAATATTTTTTGTATACCTCTGCATTGCTTAACTAGGCTGCTCCTTTTAGCAGGTTTCATTTTGTTCTGATCTCATATTTTTCAACGTTCATTCGTAAGATTAGCCCCTGTCAATTGTCTCTTAAATATCCTATGATATATTTACTGTTATTCAAGGCTAAGTTATCTTGTAAGTTTATAAGAGAGCTAGGAAATATTGCTATAACAAATATAGATTCATTATTATTAGTGAATACATTCACAATCATTCCGGATTCACTAACGACATTAACCGAGGAGGCGTTTGTGTTGACTACCTTCAATTCCAAGATGAAAATGTGGTGTTCGCCGGATGATCTTCCAGCAGCTCAAGCTGCGTCTTTTCACCATAATCATTCATCTGATACATATAGCCCGTTGCAGTCTCCAGTAGTCTCTTGCGTGAAAGAGAACAAAGCGATATATAGTGAAGCGATGGTTTCTTCTATGCGGGAAGAGATGGTGGCGATCAGCCAGTTCATTCCCATTCCTTATGTTGTGTTTCTGGCGGATGAAGAGGGCTGGATTCTCGATCTGATCTGCTCTTCACGAAGCCTTCAGGAGAACATGGACCGTGCAGGTATGAGTGCGGGCATCAATCTCTCCAAACGGTATTCAGGCCTGAATGCGGTCTCACTGGCTATGGAGATGAACCTTATAGGGGTGGTGCGGGGAGAGGAGCATACAGATGCTGCTTTCCAGAGCTGGAATTGTGTATGCGCGCCTTTGATTCTGGACGGGGGTACGCATGGTTATGTGGATATTTCTTTTGATTCCGGTCAGCAGATAGATTTTGCGATTCCGTTCGTGCAGCAATTGGCTGATAATGTGGCGTATAAACGGATGGTGAACAACGCAAGCCTGCAAAAGTTCAGACGGGACACGGTGTTTGGCGAATATAAGCTGACTGCGAGAGAGAAGGAGGTAGCTGCACTATGGCTGGCGGACAAAAGTGCGCTGCATATCTCGAGCGCGCTGGGGATCAGTGAGGGCTCTGTACGGAATGTAGTAAAGAGCATTTATATCAAAATGAATGTAAATGACCGCTCCCATTTTGCCAAAAAGCTTATATGAACGTAAAAAAGCGGCGGCTAATCCGCGAAGCCAGGAATGACTTCGGGATTAGCCGCCTTGCGTTCAGGGTTTGATAGAGCGCAGCTTTAGCCGCAAGAACAATTCAATACCGGCTTGCGCGCAGCCTGGGTCTCATCCAGACGGCTGATCTCCGTAGTATGCGGAGCATTGATTACGATCTCCGGCGTTTCCTGGGCTTCCTTGACGATTTGGATCATCGTCTCGATGAACCCGTCGAGCGTTTCTTTGCTTTCGGTTTCGGTTGGCTCGATCATCATACATTCCTCTACCGTCAGCGGGAAATACACGGTTGGCGGGTGGTAGCCGAAGTCGAGTAGCCGCTTAGCCACATCCAGTGTCCGTACCCCGTACTGCTTAAGGTTTCGGCCGGACATGACAAACTCATGCTTGCAGATACCCGGATAAGGGATTTCAAAATACGGCGCGAGCCGGTGCATCATATAGTTGGCGTTCAGCACGGCATTCTCAGAAACCTCACGCAGGCCGTCCGGCCCGTAGGTACGGATATAGGCATAGGCACGGACCAGGATGCCGAAGTTGCCGTAAAAGGCTTTGACGCGTCCGATGGATTCCGGACCGCCGAAGTTCAGCGAGTAGCTGCTGTCTTCGTTTTGGATCACCGTCGGCTGTGGCAGGAACGGAATCAGCTTCGCCTTCACGCCGACTGGTCCGGCTCCCGGACCACCGCCGCCGTGCGGGGTGCTCATCGTCTTGTGCAGATTCAAATGCACGACGTCGAAGCCCATATCGCCGGGACGGGTAATGCCCATAATCGCATTGGAGTTCGCTCCGTCGTAATAGAGCAGGCCACCCGCTTCGTGTACGATCTGAGCGATTTCAATGATTTGCGTTTCGAACAATCCGAGTGTACTCGGGTTGGTCAGCATCAGGGCTGCGGTATCGCTGCCGACAGCTGCTTTCAGCGCTTCAAGGTCAACCATCCCCTTATCGCCCGATGGGATCGTTATCGTTTCCAGGCCGGCTGCAGAGGCACTGGCCGGATTGGTGCCGTGCGAGGAATCGGGCACGATGACCTTGGAGCGGGTCTCGCCGCGGCTCTCATGGTAGGCGCGGATCATCATCAGGCCGGTCCATTCCCCATGGGCACCGGCGGCTGGCTGCAGAGACACGGCATCCATGCCGGTCAGGGCGGCCAGATCCTTTTGCAGAGTATGCATCAGTTCAAGGGCACCCTGAATGCTCTCTTCCGGCTGGTAAGGGTGAATCTTGGCCAGTCCCGGGAAGCGGGCAACGTCCTCATTGATCTTCGGATTGTATTTCATTGTGCAGGAGCCGAGCGGATAAAAGCCGTTGTCCACGCCGAAGTTGCGGCGGGACAGGGCGGTATAGTGGCGGATGACATCCACTTCCGATACTTCCGGCAAGACTACCGGCTCGCTTCTCAGCAGTCCGGCGGGAATCAGGGCATCGATGCTCTCTTCCTGCGGAACATCACACACGGGCAGGGAATAGGCCGTGCGGCCGGGACGGCTAAGCTCAAAGATCAGACTTTGTTCCGGTTTCATATACAGCCCTCCAGTGCCACTTTGAATTGGTCAATTTCCGTTTTGCTTCTTTTCTCGGTGACAGCGACCAGCATATGTCCGTTCAATTCAGGATAGTCCCGGCCCAGATCATAGCCGCCGAGGTAGCCTTCCTTCAATAGCCTGGAATTGATCTCGCTGACGCTGGAGCCTTCTGGCAGTTTCAGAACAAATTCATTGAAGAACGGTGCCGTGAACGCTGAGGCTGCGCCCGTTAATTCGCCCAGCTTGGTGGCTGCATAATGGCTCTTGCGGATGTTGAGCTCCCCAACCTCGCGCATGCCTTCTTTGCCCATGACGGACAGGTAGACGGAAGCGCACAGTGCGAGCAGCGCCTGGTTGGAGCAGATGTTGGAAGTGGCCTTTTCGCGGCGGATATGCTGCTCGCGTGCCTGCAGTGTCAGCACGAAACCGCGTTTGCCGTTACGGTCAACGGTCTGGCCGACGATCCGGCCCGGCATGCGGCGCATGAGGGGTTCGGCTACGGCGAAGAAGCCGCAGGTAGGACCACCAAGTGAAGCGGGAATGCCGAGCGGCTGGGCGTCACCGACAACAATGTCTGCGCCAAGCTTGCCCGGCGTTTCGAGAATGCCTAGCGCCAGCGGATTGGCACTGACCACGAGCAGGCCTTTCACGGCATGGATCAGCGGCTCCATCGCACCAAGGTCCTCAATGGCGCCGAAGAAGTTCGGCGACTGTACCAGCACGGCTGCTGTGTCGCCGTCAATTGCGGCGGCTAGCTTGGCCTGATCCGTTACTCCGTTTGTGTAGTCAATCTCCACAACATCCAGGCCCCATGCACCCGCTGAGGTACGCAGTACCTGACGTGCTTCGGGATGGACGGTGCGGGAGACGATCAGCTTTTTGCGTTTTGTCGCACCGGCGGCAAGCACCGCAGCTTCCGAGAAGGCGGTCGCGCCGTCGTACATACTGGCATTCGCTACTTTCATGCCGGTCAGCTCGCAGATATAGGACTGGAATTCGAAGATCGCCTGCAGCTCACCTTGGCTGATCTCCGGCTGGTAAGGGGTATAGGCGGTATAAAACTCCGAGCGGGAAATCACATGGTTAATGACAACAGGGATATGATGGTCATAGAGCCCAGCACCGAGGAAGCTGGCGTGAGTGTCGAAGCTGGCATTTTTGTCGGACAGCTCCTTCATATGGCGCAGTAGCGCGTATTCATCAAGTGCTTCTGACATCGGCATCGTTCCCTGATAACGGACAGCCTGCGGGATGTCGGCGAACAGCTCCTCCACGGACTGAATCCCGACAGCCTCCATCATCTCCTTGCGGTCTTGCTCGGTCATCGGCAGATAACGGTGCTTCATTGCGGCTTCACTCCTTGGCTCTTTTTATAGAATGGCGCTTTGACCACGGCTGCCTTAAGCTGTTTGCCGCGGATCTCCACGTATAACTCTGTTCCAAGCTCCGCATAGGCGGCGTCTAGCAGGGCCAGACCCAAATTGCGTTTTAGCGTTGGCGACTGTGTGCCTGTCGTGACCTCACCGATCTTCACACCATCCGCATAGACCGGATAATGCGAGCGCGGAATCCCGCGGTCAATCATTTCCAGGCCCACGAGGCGGCGGGGAAGTCCGGCTTCCTTCTGCTTCACCAGTGCGTCCTTGCCGATGAAGCTGGCTTTGTCCAGCTTCACAAAGAACTGGACTCCCGCTTCCAGCGGTGTAATGTCCGCCGACAGCTCTTGGCCGTACAGCGGTAGCTTCGCTTCGAAACGAAGCGTATCGCGTGCACCGAGTCCGGCGGGAGTCAGACCGTGCGGAGCGCCTGCCGCAAGCAGGCCGTTCCACAGCACAGCTGCCGTATCCAGTGGCGCGTACAGTTCAAAACCGTCCTCACCGGTATATCCGGTCCGGGAGAGCAGAACCTCTACGCCGCAGACTACAGCGCGCTCGATGAAATGAAACGGTGCAAGCTCCGTAATGGGCGCTGAGGTTACTTCGGCCAGAATCGTCTCAGCCAGAGGGCCTTGCAACGCAAGCAGCAGCGTTTCATCGGAGACATTGTTTAGCGTCACACCGCTGAATTCATCTGTGAGATGCTCCTGCAGCCACTGGAAGTCCTTGTCGATATTGGAGGCATTGACGACCAGCATGTAACGCTCTTCGGCCAGTCGGTAGACCAGAAGATCATCGACTACCCCACCGCTTGGGTAGAGCATCAGGGTGTACTGCGCACCGCCATCCTGAAGACGGCTGACATCATTGGTGGTCATCCGCTGCAGAAAGGCTTCCGAGCCGTTGCCGCTGACCATGAATTCGCCCATATGCGATACATCGAACAGTCCGGCCTGCCGGCGTACAGCCTCATGCTCCTTCACGATTCCCGTGAATTGCACCGGCAGCTCCCAGCCGCCGAAATCAATACATCTGGACTCCGCATAGGCGGAGTAGAGGTCGTAAAAAGGTGTTCTTTTCAAAGCATCCATCGGCTCACTCCCTTGTCTGATTACATGCGAAAAAGGACAGGCAAAAGACAAATATGCACAACCCGCATATAAGCCTTTCGCTCTGTCCTTTGTACCTGAGAGTTACCCTGCTGACCAGCGCGCAGGTTTCCCCGTTGGTGATCCGAATCCCTGCCGGGCAGGTTTCAGATAGCTCTCCAGAGATGCGTCCGGCAAAGGTCCTTTTGCCTGAGAGATTCACCCTCCCGGGCTTACTCCTTCGGCGCTGTCTTCTCAGAGACAGTCTCTCCCTATGCCATCATTCGCAAACCGTATTGTTTTCTACTGACTCCATTAAAGCGGGTATACAACTCCGATGTCAACAAAAAAACGTCAAAAAGATGACAAATTTTATTTTCCTGTCAGTTATATTGACATTGAGCAGCGCAATAACTTAGTCTATAACTAATTTTATAACTCCAAATGTGGAAAAGAGGCGGCTTAAGAATGAGTGAAGTGCTAGACAACCTGTTGTACAGCGAAGAGCATGAATGGGCGCAGCAGGGTGAAGGGCGCACAGTACGTGTCGGAATTACGGACCATGCCCAGCATCTGCTTGGCGATATCGTATTCGTGGAGTTTCCTGAAGTGGGTGCGGCCCTCTCGGCTGGCGACAGTGTAGGCAGCATCGAATCCGTCAAGACGGTATCTGAGCTCTATTCTCCGGTATCGGGAACAGTGACCAGAATCAACGATGCACTCGAAGCCAGCCCGGAGCTGATTAACGATCAGCCTTACAGCGGCGGATGGATTTTTGAACTGGAAATCACCGGGGAGTTTGCCGAAGTCGCGTCTGGACTCCTGGATGCAGCGGCTTATGGCAAGTTGATTGAAGAATAGAATAACCTACGGACACTAATTTCCGGCATATAAAATAAAGACAGGCCTTCACATCGCATTTCGTGTTACTAATGTGTGAGGTCTGTCTTTTTTGTGATTTTTAATGTGTACTTATACATTGGAATCCGTCTTTAATTAGGGAATTCGAATAGCCCGGGGGACAACTGCGGTGCGATGTTCCAAAACACAGGATGTAGAGCGACCGCATTACCCGCGAACACTATGCACAGCAGGGCGAAATGTTAACGTGTACGCGGCCGTATGGCAGGCCTTAGTAAGGCTACTCCTTTTCCTGGAGCTGCCGAAGTACCGTAATCTCCACGCGCCGGTTTTTCTGCCGTCCTTCTGGAGTAGAATTGCTCACAGCAGGACGGGTATCTGCATATCCGGCATATTGAAACGTATCCGGGTTCAATCCCTCTTTATCCAAAAAGAAGCGCAGCACCGAGAGGGCACGGGCGCCGGATAATTCCCAGTTGTCGTTATAACGGGAACCGGCAGACACCGGCATATTATCAGTATGGCCTTCGATACTGATTGTTGCTCCAATGCCGCGGAATAGTCCTGACAGCTGACGCAGCGCAGGGAGGGCGGGCGCTTTGAGCTCGGCTCTGCCTACATCGAACAGGTAACGGTCACTGAGTGTAATGGCAATACCTTGCGGTTTATCCGCCACAAAAATCTGGTCACCCAGATGGTTGTCTTGGACATACTGGGTGATGACGCCCATGAGCGCAGCCAGTTTGGCTTCTTGCTCGCGGAAGGCCTGCTCACGCGCCGAAGGCTCCGGGTCGGCAGGGGGCGGACTGGCCGTCGGGCCGGTAGCCGCATTCTTTTGCTCCTGGCCTGTATCCGCGCTGTCTCCGTTCCCCCCGTTCTTCCCATTCCCCGTTCCTGCGGATTGCAGCCCTTTTTGACCCTCCAGAACACCATTTCCACCATCTAATACCGGATTTCCGCTTTTAAAAGTGTCCGATAAAGAGCTCGTGACGATGTTGAATTTATGTGTATCCAAACTGCTCATGGCAAACAAAATCACGAAGAAAATAAGCAGCAGTGTAATCAGATCCGCATAGGTGATCATCCACCGGTCGCGGTTCTCCCGTCCATCTGTGCGAGGCTTTCTGCGGTTTCTCTGTCTCATGAGGGACCTCTGGTAATATCGCTGCCGTGTTCCTTGGCGGAACGGTTCAAGAAGGAACGGAGCTTTTTACGCACAAGCTGGGGATGATCCCCGTTCTGCAGGGCAAGAATGCCTACCATAAGCATTTCCATAGTACCCAGCTCACTTTGGCTGCGGGATTTGATCTTGGAGGCAATGGGTAAAAATATTAGATTAGCGCTGGCCACACCGTATAGAGTCGCTGTAAAAGCAACTGCGATGGAAGCTCCCAAGTTAGAAGGATCGGTTAGACTGCTGAGCACGCGGATCAGACCCATAAC
This sequence comes from Paenibacillus sp. P3E, assembly GCF_001909045.1. Taxonomy (NCBI): domain Bacteria; kingdom Bacillati; phylum Bacillota; class Bacilli; order Caryophanales; family Paenibacillaceae; genus Paenibacillus; species Paenibacillus sp. P3E. Next base: position 103,293 of record NZ_LVWH01000014.1, read on the forward strand.
CGTACCGATGATGCCCATGGTGGGCGCATAGCCGCCTGCGGCTTCAAAGATTTTGGCATAGCCTTCGTATTTGAGCTCTTTAGCATCCATCTCCAGCTCCAGAATCTGCCGGACCTGCTCGGGGTCTGTTCCGTCAACAATGAGCATGAGTCCTTCACTGGTAAAGGGGTCGGGATGCTCTTCGGCTCTTTTCTCCAGGGCCAGCACACCGCCGCGTCTTGTGATTGTAGCCATGGAGATCAGCTCTTCTGCCTGTTCTTCCATGGTGTCCGAATGTTTGCCAAAAGCTACCCGCACCGCCGCTGGGACGCAGCGCAGTCTGGAGGCCGGGAAGCTGATCAGCACGGCGGCAAGCGTGCCTCCGAATACAATGAGTGCAGCATTTAACTGCAGCAGGCCGGACAGGCTTCCGCCTTCCCAGAAAAAGCCGCCGATGAGTGCTGCTAGACCAGCCAGCAAGCCAATAATTGAAGTAATATCCATGAGTTCAAGCTCCTTAAATTTCTATATATTATGGTTTGCATGAATCTGGGCAACACTGTATAATAAACGGGAACAAGTATTCTTATCTTCCATATATTTCAGATCGTATGGAGAGAGAATCATCAGGGCCACAATTATAATATATTCATATATTTTAGACGATAGAGGGGAGACGGGCAAATGAATGATATTGTCGTCAGTACGCAGACTTTTCAGTTGGAGTCCGAGTACACACCCCAGGGCGATCAGCCTCATGCCATACAAGAGTTAGTGGACGGCATCCGGCAGGGCAAGAAGCACCAGACGCTGCTGGGAGCGACCGGTACAGGGAAGACCTTTACCATCGCACAAATGATTTCCAAGCTGAACCGGCCCACGCTGGTTATTGCGCACAACAAGACGCTGGCTGCCCAGCTTGCGAGTGAGTTCAAGGAGTTTTTTCCAAGTAATTCGGTAGACTACTTCGTCAGTTACTACGATTATTACCAGCCAGAGGCGTACATTCCCTCCTCCGACACCTATATCGAGAAAGATTCCAGCATAAATGAAGAAATTGATAAGCTGCGCCACTCTGCGACCAGTTCTTTGTTCGAACGGCGTGACGTCATTATTGTGGCCAGTGTTTCCTGTATTTACGGCCTCGGTTCCCCTCAGGAATACGGAAGCCTGCTGCTGTCGCTGCGTGTGGGTATGGAGAAGCCGCGGAATCAGATTCTGAGCCGGCTCGTGGATATCCAGTACCAACGCAACGACATTAACTTTGTGCGGGGCACTTTTCGCGTGCGCGGTGATGTGGTGGAGATCTTCCCGGCCTCACAGGGTGAGCATGCCATCCGTGTAGAACTGTTCGGCGATGAGGTGGAACGGATTACTGAAATTGATGTGTTGACCGGAGAATTAATCGGAGAACGCGACCATGTGGCTATTTTCCCGGCATCCCACTTTGTCACCCAGGAAGAAACCATGCGTGTGGCTCTGGTCAATATTGAGCGTGAGCTGGAAGAACGGCTGGCTGTGCTCCGGGATGCAGGTAAACTGCTGGAGGCCCAGCGTCTGGAGCAGAGGACCCGTTACGATATCGAGATGATGAAGGAAGTCGGCTTCTGTTCCGGGATCGAGAACTATTCCGGACCGCTCACCTTCCGGGAGCCGGGAGCAACCCCTTATACACTTATGGATTATTTTCCTGACGATATGCTGATTGTAATCGACGAGTCCCATGCGACATTGCCGCAGATTCGGGCGATGTACAACGGTGACCGCGCGCGCAAGACAGTTCTCGTGGAGCATGGCTTTCGCCTGCCATCCGCGCTGGACAACCGGCCGCTGCAGTTCGAAGAATTCGAAGACAAGGTGAATCAGATTGTATATGTATCCGCCACACCAGGCCCTTATGAAATTGAACATTGCGAGACGATGATTCAGCAGATTATCCGGCCTACGGGTCTTTTGGACCCGATTATCGAGGTTCGTCCGACAGAGGGGCAGATTGATGATCTGATCAGTGAAATCCGTGACCGGGTGGAACGTGACGAGCGTGTACTGGTTACGACTCTGACCAAGAAAATGTCCGAGGACCTGACTGATTATTTCAAGGAAATCGGCATTAAGGTCCGCTACATGCACTCTGACATTAAGACGCTGGAGCGTATGGCGATTCTGCGTGATCTCCGGTTAGGCGCCTTCCATGTTCTCGTGGGGATCAATCTATTGCGGGAAGGCCTGGATTTGCCGGAGGTATCCCTCGTTGCGATTCTTGATGCCGACAAGGAGGGTTTCCTGCGTTCCGAGCGTTCACTCATTCAGACCATCGGCCGTGCGGCCCGTAACTCCAATGGCCGTGTAATCATGTACGGTGACCGTATCACAGACTCGATGGAAAAGGCTATGTTCGAAACCCAGCGCCGCCGGGAAACGCAGATTGCCTACAACGAAAAGCATGGAATCACACCCACAACGATCAACAAGAAAGTGCGCGAAATTATCGAGGCCACTAAGGTTGCTGAGTCCAAGGCCGAGTATCTCACCGGCGTGGGCGGCAAGATGAGCAAGAAGGATCGCCAAAGTCTGCTTCAGCGTCTGGAGGCCGAGATGAAGGATGCCGCCAAGAACCTGCAATTTGAGCGTGCCGCAGAGCTGCGCGACGCTCTGCTGGAGCTTCGGGCAGAGTGAGGTAGTGACTTATGCAAACTTGTTTTGCACAGTAAAGTACAGGAACGGCGCTGCATATGGCCGTTCCTTTTGGATAAATTGCTCTAGGCCCTTGCGCATCCCGAAGGGACAGCCTGCAGTTCGCAGTGTGCGCATCCCGAAGGGACAGCCTGCAGTTTGCAGTGTGCGCATCCCGAAGGGACAGCCTGCAGTTCGCAGTTTGCGTATCCCGAAGGGACAGCCTGCAGTTCGCAGTCTGCGCATCCCGAAGGGACAGCCCGCAGTTTGCAGTCTGCGCATCCCGAAGGGACAGCCCGCAGTTCGCAGTTTGCGTATCCCGAAGGGACAGCCTGCAGTTCGCAGTCTGCGCATCCCGAAGGGACAGCCCGCAGTTCGCAGTCTGCGTATCCCGAAGGGACAGCCCGCAGTTCGCAGTCTGCGTATCCCGAAGGGACAGCCCGCAGTTCGCAGTCTGCGTATCCCGAAGGGACAGCCCGCAGTTCGCAGTCTGCGTATCCCGAAGGGACAGCAGTTGTCCCTGAAGCGCCAACAGTCCAGCGGTCCCGTTAGGGACAAGCGCTCTTCAGTCCACATCAGCTAAACCCATCCGTCCTCCCTCCTTCGTCAGCAACATTGCGGGTGTCCAGAGGGTGCAACCCTTGGGGCCCTCCCTTGGCTAAGGGAGGGTTTGGGAGGGATCGAAAATATTTTGATATAGCTTTGTAATAGGCTTGATATCTAGGAGGTTATACCGTTGGCGAATGAAAATATTGTAATTAAGGGTGCCCGAGCGCACAATCTCAAGAACATTGACGTAACGATTCCGCGTGACCGCTTCGTCGTGCTGACGGGACTTAGCGGCTCCGGCAAATCGTCGCTTGCATTCGATACAATCTACGCAGAAGGACAGCGCCGTTATGTGGAATCCCTGTCAGCGTATGCACGACAGTTCCTTGGTCAGATGGAGAAGCCGGATGTTGATTCTATTGACGGGTTATCCCCGGCGATTTCCATTGACCAGAAGACAACAAGCCGCAACCCGCGTTCTACTGTAGGTACAGTTACGGAGATTTATGACTATCTCCGGCTGCTGTTTGCCCGGGTAGGACATCCTCATTGTCCGGATCATGGCATCGAAATTACTTCCCAGACCGTGGAACAGATGGTAGACCGGATTATGCAGTATCCCGAGAAGACCCGGCTGCAGATTCTGGCACCGGTAATCTCAGGGCGCAAAGGTGAACATAAGGGACTGTTCAGCGACATCTCGAAGCAGGGCTTTGTCCGTGTGCGCGTGAACGGTGAACTGCGTGAGGTTACTGAGGATATCGTGCTGGAGAAGAATAAGAAGCATACGATTGAGGTCGTGGTGGACCGGATCGTCATTAAGGATGATGTACAGACCCGGCTGACGGATTCGCTGGAGACCGCGCTGAAACTGTCCGGCGGGCAAATTCTGGTTGATATCATTGGCCAGGAGGAGCTGTTGTTCAGCTCGAACTTTGCCTGTCCGATCTGCGGGTTCAGTATCGAGGAACTAGCGCCGCGGATGTTCTCTTTCAACAGCCCCTTCGGGGCTTGCCCGGAATGTGATGGGCTTGGTGTGAAGATGGTTGTCGACCCGGATCTTTTAATTCCTGATCAAGAGAAGAGCATTGAAGAAGGCGCCTTTTTGGCCTGGACCGGCAACACATCGAACTATTACCCGCAATTTCTGAAGTCGGTTTGCGAGCATTTCAACATCCCGCAAAATGTGCCGGTAAACAGTCTGTCACCAGAACATATGCAGAAGCTGCTGAACGGAAGGGGGAGCGAGAAGATCCGCTTCCGTTATGAGAATGACTTTGGCCAGCGGAAGGACACGCTTGTCGTCTTCGAAGGGATTATTCCCAATCTGGAGCGGCGATACCGGGAGACGTCTTCCGATGGCATTCGTGAGTTCATTGAAGGCTTCATGAGTGCCAAGCCTTGCCATGTGTGCAAAGGCAAAAGATTGAAGAAGGAAATTCTCGCCGTAACGGTCAACGAACGGAATGTTGCGGATGTTACCGATCTGTCGATTGGAGATTGCCTTGAATTTTTCGACAACATTGCTCTGAGTGAGAAGGAAACAGCCATTGCCAACCTGATTCTCAAAGAAATCAGCAGCCGCCTCGGCTTCCTGGTCAACGTAGGTTTGAACTATTTGACGCTCAGCCGTGCAGCGGGCTCGCTCTCCGGCGGTGAAGCGCAGCGGATCAGGCTGGCAACCCAGATCGGCTCCAGTCTGATGGGCGTGCTGTATATCCTCGATGAACCGAGTATTGGTCTGCATCAGCGGGACAATGATCGCCTCATCTCAACACTTGGGCATATGCGCGATTTAGGCAATACCCTGATTGTGGTTGAACATGATGAAGATACGATGATGGCTGCCGACTATATTATTGATATTGGTCCGGGTGCGGGTATTCATGGGGGGCAGGTCATGGCACAAGGCACACCTCAGGAGATTATGAATGATCCGAATTCCCTGACCGGGGAGTACTTAAGCGGACGCAAGTTCATTCCGGTTACCTCCAATCGGCGCGCTACAGATGATCGCTGGATTGAAATCCGCGGGGCCAAAGAGAACAACCTGAAGAATGTGAACGTCAAAATTCCACTTGGTGTTTTCACGGCTGTAACCGGGGTTTCGGGTTCGGGCAAGTCTTCACTTATTAATGAGATTCTCTATAAGAGTCTGGCGCGTCAGCTGAATAAGGCTGTCAAGGTGCGGCCGGGTCAGCACAAAGAAATCCGCGGGCTGGAAAATCTGGACAAAGTCATTGAAATTGACCAGTCGCCAATCGGACGTACACCGCGTTCCAATCCGGCAACCTATACGGGCGTCTTCGATGATATTCGTGATTTGTTCTCCAAGACGAACGAAGCCAAGGTGCGCGGCTTTCAGAAAGGCCGGTTCAGCTTCAATGTCAAAGGTGGACGCTGTGAGGCGTGCCGTGGGGATGGCATTATTAAGATTGAGATGCACTTCCTGCCGGATGTTTATGTTCCCTGCGAAATATGCAAGGGTAAACGTTACAACCGTGAGACGCTGGAAGTGAAGTATAAAGGCAAAAGCATCTCCGATGTACTGGAAATGACCGTAGAAGATGCAACAGAATTCTTTAAGAATATCCCGAAGATTCACCGTAAAATGCAGACCCTGCTGGATGTTGGGCTAGGGTACATCAATATTGGTCAGCCGGGAACCACCTTGTCCGGCGGTGAGGCACAGCGCGTGAAACTGGCCTCCGAGCTATACCGTCGCAGTACCGGCAAGACATTATACATTCTGGATGAACCGACAACGGGACTGCATGTAGATGACATAGGCCGTCTGCTTGAGGTGCTGCATCGTCTGGTAGACTCTGGTGAATCCGTGCTCGTTATTGAGCATAACCTCGATGTGATCAAGACCGCAGACTATATCATTGATATGGGCCCAGAAGGCGGTAGTGGCGGGGGGACTGTTCTTGCTACAGGAACACCGGAGAAGATCATCAAAGTGGAGGAGTCCTACACTGGCAGGTACCTGAAACCAGTATTACTCCGTGACACCGAGCGAACCAAAGCTCTCGAGCTGCAGACCTCAGATAACATATAACCGGTAAGATTCGAAGCAGGGCAGAGGCGTATCTGGCTTGTAGCCGAAAACAAGAAAGGGCCGAGGAATGCACCACGGCCCTTTTACATAAATGCAAACTATTTATTGACTGCTGATCCCGATGATGATTTTGAAGGCATTGCGCGTTTTTCTTGAACGCTTGAAGCCCTCTCTGAAATCCATAATCCATACGGTCTTTCTTATCCATACTCTAATATACAATGAGTGGAATTTGATAGGGTGCACAACTCCCTTTTCTTCGATCTCTGTGCCATCAGTCCGTTCCGTTTCCGTTCTAAGTAGCCATCTGTTGCCAACACCGAACTCAATATATTTCAGAAGACATTACTCCTTGGACGTAGTTACAGGTTCGGATTCCAAAATAGCGGTAAGCTTTTCCTGAAGTGCAGACACGCCTACGCGTCCCGTAAACGCATGGAAATTCTCCTGTTCTTGACGCTGTTCTGTGTAGAAGGAAATGAGCTGCTCCAGAACGGGTCCCACCCGTTCAGCCTGTACGCGGCCCTTCAACGGCCGGGCGAATTCAGCTGCAGGTCCACGGTCTCCGCAGCCAAGCGTTCCGCCAACAGCAATATCGAACGCATCGGTCATGCCGTCCGGTGTCTTGATCAGCGTGCCCTGCAGGCCGATATCGGCAACCTGCTTTTGTCCGCAGGCATTGGGGCAGCCGATGAAGTGAATGCGCAGCTTCTCATCAAGCCGGATATGCTCATCCAGATAGGCAGCGATACTGACAGCTCTCTGTTTGGTCTCGACGAGGGCCAGGTTGCAGAATTCATTGCCCGTGCAGGCGACTGTGCGGCTGATGAAGGGTTTGGCTGATGGCGACAGCCGCTGCAGCACTGGGGCTTCCAGAAGAGCGCTGAGCTTCTCATTCGGAACCCCGCTGATGATGATGTTCTGTGACATCGTGGTGCGGAGCTTGCCTTCACCGTACTGATCCGCAAGCTCAGCTAACTGATCCAGCTCATCGCTGTTCATCCGGCCGACGGGAACATTCAAGCCAACATAACTGAGACCTTCCTGAACCTGTGGATGGACTCCGTCAAAATAAGCGGCTTGCCAGCCAATCGTCTGGTCCTCGCCGCGCGTGGGCAGCTCGCCTACGGCTTCAATCAGTTTTTCTTTGAATTTCTCCGCGCCCCAATCGGCGACAAGAAATTTCAGACGGGCGTGATGACGTTTCTCCCGGTAGCCGTAATCCCGGAACAGTGTGATAACACCGGCAGCTACCTTCAGTGCCTCTTCAGGCTTAACAAAGACATCAAGCTTTTGCGCCAGATGTGGTTTGGCTGACAGTCCGCCGCCAACCATCAGATGGAACCCCAGAGTTTCAACACCATCGATGACTTTTAGCGCAGGTGTATAGGCCAAATCATTAATTTCCGCTTGTGCGTTATTGTACTTGTTAGCAGACACAGAGATTTTGAATTTGCGGGGCAGGTTGGAGAAGTCACGGTTCAGCATAAAAAAGTCATTCAGTTGCTCTACTATATCTGCCGTATCAAACAGCTCATCCTTGTCGATCCCTGCCAGCGGGTTGCCAACAATTGTCCGCGGACAGTCGCCGCAAGCTTCGAAGGAATACAGTCCGGCGGCTTCGAGACGCTTGAAGATATCCGGCAGATTCTCGACAGTAAGCCAGTGGAACTGGATGGCTTGGCGTGTAGTCACATCAACCAGGTTCCGTCCGTACAATCTGCTGATTTCAGCCAGTGCTCTGGCTTGGCCTGAAGTCATAATACCGGTGTTGATCCGCACGCGCATCATGAAATGGCCATCCCGCGGCTTTTGCTGATATACCCCGGCCCATTTGAACAGATCCATATCATCGGCCGGGATGGAGCTGTAGCCCTCCAGGGCATATTTTTCAATAATGGTGCGGATCACATCCAGGCCGTCCTTCTGCAGTTTGACGAATTCGAATTTGCTCAGTTTCTCGGGAGCAGCATTCCATATCGGTTCGTAAGCCATATCTAACTTCCTTTCTGGTGATGTATCGGATGAATCAAGAAGCCCTAAGATTATAAGCCCGATGGTAACATAGCCTGGAGTCATCCGGCAGTGAGGGTTGTAGCACAACAGTATAACGATTGTTTATCAATAAATAAGGACTTGCTGATAGTTCAAATAGGCATACCTAGGGCATGTCCGTCGTAAGATTCAAAGAGGGGTATATTCGTTGAATAAATAGATATAAGCTGAGTTCTTTGACAAAGAGTGCACAACAGCTACTTCTGTGATCTAAATTGCTGATGTGCAGTATATTTTCCCGGAGAAAAAAATTTTTTGTGACAATTACATAATTTTTTAAGGATTTTCTATTGCGTCACTGAAATGGTAGCGATAACATAGAAGGAGATATGGAATAGATGAACTAGCTTGACAATACTCTTGGGGAGGTAATGCCATGCTGCTTGCTGAAGCTGCCGCGCAAGGACCGTCTAAATTTCATACCTTCGATGTATTTATGATTTTGTTCACCGTTCTGATCTTCATTGGAGTGATTCGGCTGCTACGGGCACCTCAGAAGAACAAATTCGCTATTGCTTTTGGAGTGGTGAGTCTGTTGGTGTTCGTGGTTTCGGACTATGCAATGGTGATGAACTGGATAAGTTAGTACACAAGTGACAATTACAGAGCATTATATTCTAGGAAGACACCTTTAACCGCCACTGGCGCTGCTGAAGGCGTCTTTTTATCATTACTAAAGGGTATATCCATTAGATTTCAGCAATTCATAGATACAGAGAGGGCCGGTGAAGACGGATGTGGTGGGGGAAACGAAAGTATAGAAAGAGTCTAGGCTTGCTACTGTGCGGAGTGCTGCTGTCCGGTACGGGGAGCGGTGCCCATTCAGCACTTGCAGCGGTAATTCAAGACAGTAGTCAGGCTGGAGCCAAGGACTTCAGGGTTGGGGCTTTCAATCAAGTAGGAACCGCAACAGCTGCCGGCAAAAAGAATGTGGTGATGACAGATGACGCGGTGCCGCAGATTATAAAAGAGGTGTCCCCCTCTGTGGTGGGCATTATCGGCAAATATTCCGGCGACCGCAGCAGCGGACCGGATGACCGGTACAATCTGACCCATGGCTCGGGAATTATAGTCAAAGCGGACGGCTGGATTATAACCAATGCGCATGTCATAAAAGACTTGCAGAACGCGGTAGTGGTCACGTCAGACGCTAAAAGCTACAACATCACAACATCCTATATCGATGAAGTCAGTGACCTGGCGCTAATCAAAATTAATGCCAAATCTCTGAAGCCCGCCAGGTTTGCCAGTGCATCAAGCAAGCTCCAGGTGGGGGAAAAGGTGATTGCTATCGGGACCCCTATTTCCTTTTCGCTGCGGAATTCGGCTACAGTGGGTGTGGTCAGCGGACTGAACCGGGCCGTCGATGCCGCCTATCGTCTGATTCAAAGTGATACGGCTATTAACCCCGGGAACAGCGGCGGTCCACTGGTCAGTATGAAAGGGGAAGTGCTGGGGGTGAACAGTCTGAAATACGCTGCGGTTGGTGTGGAAAATATGGGATTTTCCATTCCGGCGGATACCGTTCAGTACATCATGAACCAGTTGTTTAAATATGGTGAGGTAAAACGTCCCAGCCTGGGCCTGGAGCTTGAGGAGAGCTGGTCCGCGATTGTTGGGCTGCCTGCACAGGACCCGCTGACTGTAACCAAGGTCGTATCTGCAGAAGCAGAACAGGCAGGAATTACTACAGGCGATGTGCTGTATGCGATTGACGGACATCGTGTTACTTCACTGGTGGACATCAATGAGTGGTTCAAGAGTTATAAACCGGGTGCAGCAGTGAAGCTGCTGATGCAAAGTGACGGGGATATTGTGACCCGTAAGCTGGTGCTTGGTCAGGGTGACCCGCTGACCGGAGGAGAGGGGGGGGGAGGTGATGGAGATGCTGAAGCACAGACAGAAGAATAGCGGGCTGCCAGTGGAGGTACGACGGATGACAAAAAGCAGAATGATGCGGTGCGGGATGTGCGCGTTGCTGGCTGTGTTGATGCTGCTGGCAGGTCTGCCACTCCAGCAGGCGCAGGCAGCGGAGCAGAAGCAGCTGCAGCTGAATCTCAAGGTCGGTAGCACTACCGCAACCGTAAACGGTGAGAAGGTTGTGATTCAAAAGCCCATCGAGGTTAACGGAACGGTGCTCGTGCCGCTGGGTATATTCAAAAAAGCTTTCGGCAGCACAGTCTCCCTTGAAGCGGACAATGTGGTTAAGGTGATGTACGGGCCCCATACCGGGGCCATGACCATCGGCAGTACAACTGCATGGAAAGACGGGGTCAAGATCACGCTGCCCGTAGCCCCGCGTATGGTTTCGGGAACACTGCTCGTACCGATGCGCTTTGTGGCCGGAGTTCTGGGAGCACGGGTTTCTCCTGGCAGCGGTGGTGGACTGCTGATCACGCTCTCGCCATCAGAGGTTGATGAAGAAACGCCGGGGAGCAGTGGAATCGACAGTGATGTCGGCAAAACACGGATAGGCAACAGCTACTATGGGTGGAGCATGAACTATCCATCCGGTCTGGTGGTCGGTGACAGCGGAGGCAATGAAAGTGTAGCGACTTTTACAAATACAGAGAATCTGTATTATCTGGAGGTTCACGTTTCACCGCTGGAAATAGCGGCAGATCCCGATGAATTGCTGGAGAGACTGGTTCGTGCGGCAGAAGAAGGCGGGGAGACGATTCTGGACCGGGTGGTTTTTCCGAATGCGGAGGTTCCCTACGCCCGAATTGTCAGTAAGGATTCCAGCGGTGCTCTGTGGGAAGGACGTCAATATTACAGTAACGGAAAATTATACGAGCTCTACCTGACTGACGATAATGCAGGGAATTACAAGGATCTGAATCCATACGCTTCACTGTTGAACTCATTTATCCCTTCATTTAATGCCGGCGACAAAAGTATCCGCGACCTCTCAACGGTCAAAAACGGTCTGCGCGAAGGATACAACGACGATTACGGAATAACTCTACAGGTTCCTGCAGGTTGGACTATGGATGATCAACACCTGTATTACGAGAGTAACAAGGGAAGCCATCTGCTTGTAAAGGTTTCTTCAGCGCCAACCGGGTCTACACTGGAGAGCTGGAGCAAAGATCTGGATTCACAGGTTAGTGATACCTTTATGCCGGGTGCATATACCATGCAGAAGGATATAGAGGCCGTGGTCTCCGGTGAGCCTGTGCGCGTGAAGGAAACGGATCTGAATCCGGGCAGCGGCTGGAGTACAGAGTATCAGATCCTTTTGCAAAAATCCGGCTACCGCTACTACGTCGAATATTTGGCAGCAGCAGGGCAGGATGAGGATAAGGCTCAATTTAAGACGATCTTAAGCTCTATTGATATTGATTTTTCCAGAATCAAGGAGAACTTTGGCAGGCTGGAGACCGATGATTACATAGCGCTCCGCAGCCAGGCTGTAACCAAAAGCTCCAAGACCTACGGCTATAGCATAGATATTCCACGGCTGTGGATACCTTATCAGGATGTTTTTGAGAGTCAGACCGTAGAATACCGGTTCACCGGCGGACGCTTCCAGATCAATGCTACCCCTGAGGGTTCCGTCGATTATGCGGTAGGCTTGCTGCAAAGTTACTACAAGAACAGTAAAAATGATCCCAAAGGCCCTCAGCTAATCAGCATGGAGGAGATTACGTTTGCGGGAGTCCCGGCCACGCTGCTGACGGTCCGCCAGACTAGGGGCGGTATCCCTGGACATATGAAGCAAGTGGTTTTTGGTAAAAATGATCTGGTCTACACCCTCACCATAAACGTGAATGACGCCAACTCGACGCCTGCCCAGCAAGCAGCTCTCGATACAACGCTGAAGTCCTTCCACATAGCGGAGGGTGGGGAGTAGGGGATTACTAATGTAATTACGTGGTCTGACTAAGAACGTCCTATTGCCATTCTTGGCAGGTTGGGGCGTTCTTTTTTTTAATTAACCATATCCCTATAAATCTTGGCAAATCAATGGCGAACTGGTGTGATGTTTGATACAATTAACAGGTTAAAAAGCTTTAAATGACCCGCCGGTAAGGCGGTTTGGGAGGATATAAATGAACGAGCAAGGAATACGCAGAGAAGACGTGGAGCTACTGGCTCCGGCGGGTGACTGGGACTGCATGCGTGCGGCGGTGGCGAATGGGGCGGACGCTGTCTTTTTTGGCGTAGAAAAGTTTAATGCACGGGCGAGAGCGAACAACTTCCGCATGGACGAGCTGCCGGAGATTATGGCATTCCTGCACAGCTATGGTGTGAAGGGGTTCCTGACCTTTAACATACTGGTATTTGAGAATGAGCTGCCTGACGCTAAGGAACTGATTGATGCTTGTGTAGATGCGGGTGTGGACGCAGTAATCGTGCAGGATCTAGGGCTGGTCAAAATGATCCGCGAGATCTCCCCGGACTTCCCGATCCATGGCTCTACGCAAATGACGATTACTTCACCGGAGGCGGTGGAGTTCACCAAGCCTTGGGGGCTGGAGCGCGTAGTGCTCGGCCGCGAGAATAACCTGAAGCAAATCCGTACGATCGGGGAGCAGGCCCGCCTGCCCATGGAAGTTTTTGTACATGGGGCGCTGTGCGTATCCTATTCCGGCCAGTGCCTGACCTCGGAAATGTGGGGCGGACGCTCCGCTAACCGCGGGGAATGCGCTCAGGCCTGCCGTCTGCCGTATGACCTGATGGTGGATGGCGAGATCAAGCCGATGGGCGATGTCACTTATCTGCTGTCACCTAAGGATCTGGCAGCGATTGATCTGATGCCGGAGCTGATCGAGGCAGGAGTCACCTCCTTCAAAATCGAAGGCCGCCTCAAAAGTCCGGAATATGTAGCTAATGTGGTAGGTAAATATCGTAAGGCAATTGACCGGTATTTTGAAGGGAACTGGTCACCGACCTCCAAGGAAGATATCCGTGAGCTGCAGCAGAGCTTCTCCCGCGGCTTCACGCATGGCTTCCTGGAAGGCACAAACAATAAAAAGCTTGTGGACGGCACCTTCCCGAAAAGCCGCGGCGTCTATATGGGGACCGTAGAGCAGATTCTGCGTGATGGTGTAGTGTGCCGCATTCATGCACCGCTGAAGCGTGGGGATGGCATTGTTTTTGACGCCGGCGATCCGACGAAGAAAGAAGAAGGCGGACGCGTCTACGATCTGCGCCGCAAAGGCGTGAAGCTGGAAGGCGAAGCCGGGGAAGGCTGGATCATTGATATCGTGCCAGGACGCAATGACGTGGATCTGCGCCGCCTCCATGTCGGCGACCGCATCTGGAAGACGAATGACCCTGCGCTGGACAAGGCGCTGCGTCAGACCTACGAAACCGAGAAGCCTTACCGGGTCTTCCCGGTGCATGTGAAGGTAGAGGGGCGGGCGGGTGAGCCGCTTGCCACCTGGTGGACCGACGTTCAGAAGAACGTGACGGTCCGCGTGGATTCGGAGCTTCTGCTGGAAGCCGCGCAGAAGCGTCCGATGGATGCCGCCCTCCTGGAAGAGCAATTCGGCCGCCTGGGCGGGACCGTATTCCAGCTGGAGGCTATGGAGTCGCACCTGGAAGGCGACGTGATCGTGCCTATGCGCGAGCTCAACAGCATCCGCCGCCAGGCGGTGGAGCTGCTTGCGGGCGAGCGCCCGAAACCTCCCGTCTACGTGAAACGGGAGGTAGAGGTCTACGGCGGCGCTTCCCGCAGGGGCGCCGCAGGTCCGCACGGTGAAGCGGAGCTCACCGTGCTGTGCCGCAGCCTGCCGCAGGTGCAGGCTGCCCTCGAAGCCGGCGTAACGAACATCTACGCCGACTTCGAATTCATCAAGCAGTTCCCGGCAGCGGTGGACGCTGTACGGGCTGCGGGAGCCAGTATTGCGCTGGCTACGCCACGCATTCATATGCCAGGCGAGAACGGTTACCATGCCAACATCCTGCGTTTGCAGCCGGATGCTGTCCTGGTGCGCAATACCGGAGCGCTCTATTACTACTTGAAGCGCCGCATGGAGCAGCCGGATGCCGTACATCCGCGCCTGATCGGCGATTTCTCCCTGAATATCGCCAATCACAAAGCGGTAGATCTGTTCCTGAACGCAGGCTGCGACGCAGTAACACCGTCCTACGACCTGAACATCCAGCAGATGGTTGATCTGCTGGAACACAGCGATACTTCGCGAATGGAGGTCGTGATCCATCAGCATCTGCCGATGTTCCATACCGAGCACTGTGTGTACTGCACCTTCATGAGCGAAGGCACGGATTATACGAACTGCGGCCGCCCCTGCGAGGAACAGCGAGCTTCCCTGCAGGACCGCATCGGGATGGCCCACCCTGTTCGTGTAGATGAGGGGTGCCGTAATACAGTCTACAACGCAGTGGAGCAGTCTGGAGCGGAATATCTGAACAATTTCCGTGAGCTCGGTGTGAACTCCTTCCGTGTCGAGTTTCTGGAAGAAACGCCGGAGCAGGTTGCTGAGGTCCTCAGCCTCTATAGCCGTGCGCTGCGCGGAGAGATTTCCGGGACACAGGTATGGAAGAGTCTCAAGGCTACCAACCAGCTTGGAGTTACGCGCGGTCAATTGGTGAACGCGAAGTAAGCCGGATCGTTCGGGCGGTGTTCGATTAGCAACAACGCAGGTTCTGTTTGTATAGTGCCTGCATTTCGCCCCAATAAATCCCAGGGTCAGTGTAGTTAGGAGCTTGTAGATAAGCTCTTAGCGCACTGGCCCTTTTTTAATACATATCCCTTGCGGCCTCAATAACATCCCTGCCAAAACACACCCATAACTGCTATAATTAAAGCAAATATGCCATTTTCCCTTTAGCAATGAAATGGAAATTAGAGAAGATCATAGAAGGAGTCCTGTCATGAAGATCCGTAAAGCTATTATTCCCGCAGCCGGTCTTGGCACCCGTTTTCTGCCGGCGACCAAAGCCATGCCCAAAGAAATGCTGCCGATTGTAGACAAACCAACCATCCAATACATTGTTGAGGAAGCGGTTGCTTCCGGCATTGAGGATATCATTATTGTAACGGGGAAAGGCAAACGAGCGATCGAAGACCATTTCGACAATTCATTTGAGCTGGAATTCAATCTGGCCGAGAAGCAAAAGTGGGAGCTGCTGGAGTCTGTGCGCAAATCCTCCGAAATGGCCGACATCCACTACATTCGTCAAAAGGAACCCAGAGGTCTCGGGCATGCTATCTGGTGTGCCCGTAAATTTATCGGCAATGAGCCATTTGCTGTTCTTCTTGGGGATGATATTGTCGAAGCGGACAAGCCCTGCCTGAAGCAGATGATTGAAATTTACGAACAATACAAATCCTCCATCGTAGGCGTTCAACCTGTGCCATGGGAAGAGGTTTCCCGTTATGGTCTGGTGGATGGTACGGAATTGGCTGATCGGGTCTTCAAAGCAAACCGACTGGTGGAGAAGCCCAAGAGAGAGGAGGCCCCGTCCAACCTCGCCATTCTGGGGCGGTATATCCTGACTCCGCGTATCTTTGACATGCTTGGCGAGCAGCAGGTAGGGGTAGGCGGAGAAATCCAGCTGACCGACGCCATCTCCCGCTTGAGCGAAGTGGAGCGCATTATTGCTTATGATTTTGAAGGCAAACGCCATGACGTCGGCGAGAAAATGGGCTTCATCCAGACCACCATCCACTATGCGCTTCAGCATGAAGAGCTCAAGGAAGGTCTGCTCGACTACCTCAAAGCAGTGATTGACAGCGAAGCACAGAAAATAGCGAAGTAAAGGCTACCGATAGCATTTTTTTGACCCTGGCCCCCGGATTCATCTCTAACTAATTATTAATCAATCCAAAAAGAGCGCCTCACTGAACTCAGTCAGTGGGGCGCTCTTTGATTTACAATCTCATTTCCCTTAGTACTGCGTATTTACAATGGCATCGATCTGAGCGGCTTCTGCTGGATCTGCGGCAATCAGCTTGTCAAAGACTGGCTGATCTTGAGCAGCATTTGCCTTCTTTAAAGCGGCCAAGTACCAACGGGCAATCTCGCGGTTGGCTGCATCCTTATAATCTTCGGACAGGCCAAGCTTCAAGGTATTGGAGGCCGCTTGAACTTGACCTGCCATCAACTGGATTCTGCCCGCATTGAGTGCAATTGCAGGAGTGACAGGGAGTGACTGGACCTGCAAGTCGGCTTGTAACTGGTTGTAAGCATTAATCCCGACATTCAGATACATAACTTTACCGTCAGCATCCTGCTGGGTGAAAGCCTGCTGAGCCAGCTCATAAGAGCGGGCAATAAGCGAACTGTACCAGTTCGTATCCCAAAGGGTTGCGCTGTTCACAACATCCGCATAATGATCCCCAAGCCCAAGCTTTAGGGTTGCCGTGGCTTCCTCGTTTTGTCCTGCGATCTGCTGCATTTTTGCCACATTCAGAGCAATCGTCGGTGTTACCGAGAATGGACGTCCCTGCATCTGCTCAGGAGGCAGAGTTTTCAGATGCTCCACACCATCCGTTACATGCTTATATGCATCAAGTCCTGCAGTTAGGTACTCCTGCTTCTTAGCTTCGTCTTTTTTGGCATTTGCGGCACTTGCCAGCGTCTGGGAGCGGCTGATCAGAGCATCATACCATTCAATATCCCAGTTAAACTTATCTGCGTTGTCCCGATAGACAGCGAAGGAGAGCTCGCTTTGGCCTTTCAATTCATACGATGTAGCCAATAGCTGGAGCAGCTTCTTGTTATAAGGCTCATCCTTAAGCGCACGGTTGATCACGGTGAACGATTCGTTCAAGTACTGCTGATCCTGAGTTTGGCCATACACCTGCTGGTCCATAGAGGCGAGGTATGCCGCTGCTTCCGGATGGTATGGACGATCCTTTAACGTTGCTACCAGAGGTGCCTTGAGCTCCTCATATGATTGACTTACACCCATCAACTCCTTGGCCTTCATGGCTGAGCTGCTGGAGCTAATGGCGCTAATCGACAGGAAGAGCATAAAGGCTGTACCGATAGCCAGGGCTGCAAGGTAACCATAGCGTAACCCAGTTGTATTCCAATTCCGGCGCAGCGGTTTGCTGTCCATGGCAACGCCCATTCCGGCAAGACCGATGAATATCAGAATGCCCATAAAAGCATAGCTGAGATTGAAATCTAGAAAGCTGTGGAGAAGAATCGATAAAGCAATAATATAGAAAAAGAATCCATTCTCAAATTCATTTTTATCCCGTTTAAGATATCCACGAATGTATTTGTAGAAAATATAGCCGATAAAACCCATGAACACGATAAATCCGACAATACCTACCTCAATCAGATATTGCAGGAAGAAGTTATGCACCTGGCGGCTTGTATACGGGTTGTTCTGATAGTGCTCATACAGCGAAGTCCAGCCCCCGCCCCCTGCTCCAAGTATCGGATAATCCTTAATAACTTTTACGGCATCCTTATAAAAAGTAATACGTTCAAGTACACTGTGCTGCTTGAAGTTGATGTTCTCCAGACGTGTTTCCATGTTGGCAGGAAGTACGGTGCGTACGCTTGTACCGATCAACAGGAAGGCAACAACCGCAACCAGTACAACGGAGAGGAGCGGCAGCCACAGACTTGAAAGCTTGCGTGATTCCCAGCCGCCGAGCTTGTTCTGCAGCCAAGGAGAGAGATACTGCTGAATGGCCCAGCCAAGTACGGCGACCACAGCGGAGGCCCCAAGCAGATATGCCCAGCCCTTTAATGCTGCAGCAGAAGTGAAAGCTGTATTCAGTTCCGTCCCAAGATTGGTCATCGGGCCCGCAATGGCAAGCGAGGCAATGCCGGCAATAGCAAGATGAATAATCCAGAGAATCTGCTTTGCAGGCTTCAGGGACAGTAGCAGAAGAATGAAGACCACAGGCAGCATCACTAATCCCCCGCGGGACAAGGTCAGCAGCAATGAAATAATGATAGGAACGAGCATGAATCCATGCGTTAGCGTTCCATACCACTTCTTGGATCGAACCAACGCGAAGACAGCCACAAATAGAAATGCCATCAGAAAAGCCGCGTATGTATTCGCATATTGGAAAATCGAGGTCAACCGCAGGCCATTGGAGTCCGTCATTACCGCATCCAGATATTTGCCTCCGCGTACAGTATCGGAGAACCACCCCACCAAACCTCCGGCTAATTTCCAGCTGCCCAGCCAATTTAGCAGACCAAAACCTACAATAAAATAAGAAATAGCCAGTATAGCATTTTGAATGACAACATTTAGTTGCTTTTGCTTGAGCAGATATAACGCTATAATGAAGACTGCAATATACATACTCTGAACAAAGAGGATATTCATCGCCATATAATGCGAAACAGCGACAAACAATGACAGGGCATACGTTATAGGAAGCAGCAGCGAAGCCACAACCAGCAAGTCGCGTTGTTCCTCCAGCTTGAACTTCTTATAGAACAAGCCCATCCAGACCAGCAGCAAAAGACCGCTGAGTAAGGAAGACACATAAATCGGCTTTTCAAAGTCGATCTGCTGCCCATTAAACAATCCTACCTGAAATGGGGTCCATACCAAAAACATAATGAAAGCAACAACCAATGCCCACACCGGGCTGGATATCTTTTCAACATTTCTCGACTGAGCTGCATTTTTACCGTATACTGGTTTCGACACGTTTTAATCTCCTTTTCCTGTAGGTACGTCAATATTTTAGCATAATGATAACTTCTATTACTACTAAATATCTTTTGAATAAGAGGGACAATATGAT
>NZ_LVWH01000015.1:0-15449 GCF_001909045.1 Paenibacillus sp. P3E
CACTGAATATATTCATTATAGGACTATAACATACTAAATAATGTGATTATTTTCACTAAGTTGAATTGACAAAAGAAAGCCAAGCCCCTACATTTAAAATAGATTATCCGGGACGGAGTGTACCAAATGCTTAAGAATAAACCTTTAACCTCCAGGCAGCTGCAGAGTATCCAGACCAAAAGCAACTTGTTCGAAAGTGCCGTTAAGCTAATGAAGCAGCACTCCCTGGAGGACATTACGATCGCTGAGATTTGCCGTGGTGCCGGTGTTTCCGTAGGTTCCTTCTACAACTACTTCTCCACCAAAAGTGACATTCTCGTCGAAATGTACGAGCAGGCTGACGGATTTTTTGACCAGAAATTCAGAGGACTTGAGCCTTCGGCTTCGATACAGAATGATATTGTGGACTATTTCAAAATCTATGCGGAATACAATCTGAATGTGGGCATCGCAACGATAAAGCAGCTGTACACCTGCAACAATAAGTTGTTCATCGCCAAGGGACGCTACATGCAGAATGTTCTGCAGGCGCTGCTGGAGAAAGGGCAAGCAAACAGACAGCTCATAGACAGCATGTCTGCCGAGGAAATGACGGAGTATCTATTCATCGCTGCACGCGGCGTCATCTACAATTGGTGTCTGCATGAAGGCGGCTACGATCTGGAGCGGAAAATGGAAGAATACATGGACCGGCTGGTGGTAGTTTTGTTAAGAGCCCCCTACTCTCCCCTGACCAATGAGCGGTAGGCTGCCGGTGTCAGCTGCTCGTGTTTTTTGAAGATTTTGATAAAATATCCGGCATCGCAAAAGCTGAGCTGATCACTGATCTGATTGATTGACAGCTCCGTCGTTTCCAGAAGCTGCTTGGCCCAATTCATTTTGAGCCGGGAGATGTAGACTGAGAAGTTCTCTCCGCTCTCTCTAACGAATAACCGGCTAAAATAACTGGGACTGATATGGCAGAGCTGCGCCATCTTCTCCAGCGTGAAATTCTCGTGCTTGTGGCTATAGATATAATCAAAGGCCGGTTGCAGGACTGGATTGGAACAGCTTCCCATGGGAACGGCTGGAGTCGTTAATGATGTCACTCCGCTTCCGGTAAGTACACCTTCACCGCTCTGCTCCTTATCCCCCGCTTGAACAGCTATATACCTCGAATCTGCCAGTGCCTTATTGGACATAATATGAGCTGATGGTGCAGCTTGGGCCTGCTGGTACAAATCCATAATTTCGTTCTTCCGGCTCGCTTCTTCAACAATATAATTGCACAGATGGGACAGCATCCCGGCAATAGACTCCACTTGTGAATATGGCATCACGGGCAGCTGAGCATATTCCTCTCTTAAGGCTGCGAACGTGCCAGTGCTCCCCGGCGTATCCGGACGGGATACAATTTGCTCCAGCCGTGAGTCATCGTTCCCGGCCAGCCTAACCTGCCCCGCCATCACAGCTCCAACATACTGATTGTCAACCGTTATGGGAATCGCTATATCCAGAATGTTGAAGTGGCATAAATACACATAAGGCTCGTTCAGCCGGACAGCCTCCAGTCCCCCGCGCGCATCACATTTCTGGCAGTAAGAGGATAGCTCCGCATCCTGTCGCACCGCCTGACAGAAGGATTGGCAGCGGCTGTGCCGGGAGACCGGAACCCCTTTATAATCCACTGTGATTATAGCCATTTGTGTGACAAGGGACAGGGAATCCTGAAGCGCATTCCATTTCTCGAGATCAATAATCGACTTTAGATCATATTTCGACTGCATCATCATCCGGTCCCCATCTCTGGCAGAATAACACCTGTTCTATTCTTGAATTATATCGAATCCTGCTGCCTTAGGACAAGATAATTATATTTTCATGGAAAATAACAAGAATTTACGATCTGAAAACGCTTAAACTCGCTAGTTTCCTTCCATGCATCTCTCACGGCCCCTGTCTATAATGTAGATATACGAAAGCATAGGCGTCCGAGACCAGTTTTGTATGAAATCTGATCAAGGAAGCGATGCTCACAAAACTTTAGGAGGAACAAGTCATGAGAAAAGTGTTCATCAGCCCAACCAAATATATCCAGGGGGAAGACGAGCTGCTTAACCTGGGGTATTTTGTGAAAACCTTCGGAGACTCGGCCCTGCTGATTGCCCACCCGGACGATGTACAGCGGGTCCAAGCCAAGCTGGATGCCACTAGCAGTAAGTTCGGGATCACTTTGATTACGGGCAATTTCCACGGAGAGTGCTCCCGCCAGGAAGTTGACAGGCTGCAGGCGCTGGCCCGTGAACATGCTTGTGCCTGTACGATTGGCCTCGGCGGAGGCAAAGCGATTGATACGGCAAAATGCGTAGCCGAAGGTGACGCCTTAATCATCGTTCCTACCATTGCTGCAACTGACGCTCCAACCAGCCATTCTGCTGTCCTATACACACCGGAAGGCGCATTTGACGAATATGCATATTTCAAACAAAGCCCATCCGTAGTCATGATCGATACAACCATCATCGCGGAAGCCCCTACGAGGTTCCTGGTATCCGGAATGGGAGATGCTTTATCCACTTATTTTGAAGCCAGAGCTACTTCGCGGTCCTTCTCCAACGTGAATGCCGGGCTCCCCTGCGGTGTGCGCGAAGGCGTGAGTACAGAGGGCAAAGGAACCAAAGCCGCTCTTGCCCTGGCCCGGGTATGCTATGAAACTCTGCTGGAGGACGGCGTTCAGGCCAAGCTCGCTTGTGATCAGAATGTGGTTACGCCTGCACTGGAAAATATTATTGAGACCAACATCCTGTTGTCCGGTCTCGGCTTTGAGAGCAGCGGACTTGCAGCAGCGCATGCCATCCACAATGGTCTGACGGTGCTGGAAGGCAGCCATCATTATTACCATGGCGAGAAAGTAGCCTTCAGTACCCTGGCCCAGCTGGTGCTGGAGAATGCAGACAGCCTCGAAATCCAGGAAGTACTCGCTTTCTGCGTTTCGGTAGGTCTTCCTGTGTGCCTTGCAGACATCGGCGTTCAATCCATTACAAAAGAAGAACTGCTGGAGGTCGCCCGCAAAGCCTGTATCCCGGAAGAATCGATCCATTCCATGCCATTCCCGGTCACACCGGAAGCGGTAGCTGCGGCGATTACGGTTGCCGATCAGCTGGGTCAGGCCTTCAAGAAAGGCAGGGTGTAGACGCGCATGAAAAAGATAATCAATCAGCCGGAAACCTTAGTCCGCGAAATGGGTAATGGGCTGGTGATGGCCCATCCAGAGCTGGCTTTTGACAGCAAACACAAGGTCATTTCCAAAAAAGCGCTCAACGAACAGAAGGTTACCCTGATCAGCGGCGGAGGCAGTGGACATGAGCCTGCCCATGCGGGCTTTGTGGGTCAAGGGATGCTGGACGCTGCAGTCTGTGGAGATGTATTTGCCTCCCCCTCCCAGATCCAGGTGTATCAAGCTATCCGCAGTACCGCAGGCAGCAAGGGTACTCTCCTGATCATCAAAAATTACAGCGGCGATATGATGAACTTCCAAAATGCGGCGCAGCTGGCCATTGAAGACGGCATTCAGGTCGACTATGTGAAGGTGGAAGATGACATCGCGGTGGAGGATAGTCTGTATACCGTCGGCAGAAGAGGTGTGGCCGGAACCATTTTTGTGCACAAAGTCGCTGGTGCCGCGGCGGAGGCCGGCCTGTCCCTGGAGGAAGTGAAGCGGGCAGCCCAGCATGCAGCGGATAAGATTCGCAGCATTGGCTTCGCTTTTACCTCCTGCACCGTTCCAGCCAAGGGAACACCTACCTTCCAGCTGGCGGAGGATGAAATGGAATATGGTGTCGGCATCCACGGTGAGCCGGGTATCCGTAAGGAAAAGGTGGTCAGTGCCGATGAGCTTGCCGGACGCATGATTTCCTCCCTACTGGCAAATCTGCAGCTTGAGGGTAAGACCGGTCAGGAAGTAGCTGTTCTTATCAATGGCTTCGGAGCCACGCCGCTGCAGGAATTGTATGTTCTGAACAATGCTGTCATGCGGGAGCTGTCCGAACGCGGCATTACGGTTCGGCGGACGCTCGTTGGCAGCTATATGACCAGTATCGATATGGCCGGTGCTTCAGTGACCCTGATGCATCTTGACGATGAGCTGAACCAATGGCTGGCCGCCCCCTGCGATACACCTGCCTTGAGAATCACCGGCCCCTCAGAACCTGTTTTGTATACCGATCCGCTGGAACAGCAGTCTGAGTCCAGAGAAGTAAGCTATACCAATGAAACAGATCCTGCGCACGCAGTCATCCAGAACGAAAGCCTGTCGCTGTATAACATCATCTATCTCATCGACCAGATGAGCCAAATTATCATCGAGAACGAAGTACCGTTCTGCGAGTTGGATGCCCATGCAGGAGACGGCGATTTCGGTATGAGTGTAGCCAAGGGCTTCAAGCAGCTGAAAAAGGAATGGCCTGATCTCCTGGAGAATCACTCCAAGGACATCGGCAGCTTCCTCAAGGCCTGTTCCTTGATTATTATGGAGCACTGCGGAGGCGCTTCCGGTCCGATCTGGGGCTCTGCGTTCCGTGCGGCAGGGAAAACTGCTGACAGCAAGACCTCCCTGTCCATTCATGAAGTGGCTGAACTGCTTGCCGCCTCTGTCAAGGGCATTCAGGATACCGGCAAGCGCTCCTTCGGCCGGGGAGCCGTAGTCGGCGACAAAACCCTGATTGATGCTCTGGTTCCCTGCGCTGAATCGTGGCAGAGCAGCGCCGGGCAGGGCGACACACTGCATGACGCTTTCACCAAGGCCGCCGAAGCCGCCGTTCAAGGCGCCAAAAGCACAGAGGCCATCGTGGCCCGGATGGGCAGAGCCGGCACCGTCGGCGAACGCAGCATTGGCTACCCGGATGCCGGAGCCTACGCACTCGGTGTAATCTTCACGGCGCTTGCAGAAAGCGTGAAATAAATTTCAGTTAACATTGTAAATAAACAGCGCGGCCGTCCACTTGGGACGGCCGCGCTGTTTATTTACTTATTTCATGAATGGACGCCGATTTGCAGGTTTTTTTTGGATACTCCGCTTTTGAATGCCGCTTCAGCAACGGCCACGCGGATTCTCTCCACCACCCGCGGGTCAAAGGCATCCGGGATAATATATTCCTCATGAAGATCCGCAGGATCAATAACCGAGGAAATCGCCTCAGCCGCCGCCAGCTTCATCTCGTCATTAATGTCTGTAGCTTCACAATCCAGTGCCCCTCTAAAAATACCGGGAAAGCACAGCACGTTATTAATCTGATTCGGGTAATCTGAACGGCCCGTCGCCATCACTCTTACATGCGGCGCAGCGATCGCGGGATCAATCTCCGGCATAGGATTCGCCATGGCGAACACGATGGGGTCCTTAGCCATGTTCAGCACATCTTCCAGCTTCAGCACATCCGGTGCAGAAACTCCGACAAAGACGTCCGCACCTTTGATTACATCCGACAGCTGGCCGCTCTCAAGGTTGGGATTCGTCAATTGGGCAAATTCGCTCCAATGTGTCCGGCTATAAGAAACCGTCCGGCTGATGGCACCTTCCCGGTCCACACCGATCAGGTTCACAGCCCCGGCTTGCAGCAGCATTTTGGAAACAGAGATGCCGGCTGCGCCTACGCCATTCACCACGATTTTGACATCCTTGATCTGCTTACCGCATACCTTCAGAGCGTTCAGCAGCCCGGCAAGCACAACGATGGCTGTACCGTGCTGATCATCATGAAATACCGGGATATCCAGTTCATTCCGCAGTCTCTTTTCGATTTCAAAACAACGGGGCGAGGAAATATCCTCCAGATTAATGCCTCCGAATGTAGGGGCGAGTGCTTTTACAATCGTAATAATTTCTTCCGTATCTTTCGAATCAAGGCAGATCGGTACAGCATCCACATTGGCGAACTGCTTGAACAGCGCCGCTTTGCCTTCCATAACGGGCATGGCCGCTCTCGGGCCTATATCTCCCAGACCGAGCACTGCGGTTCCATCGGATATCACGGCTACCGTGTTTTTCTTTGTCGTCAATTCATAAGCCTGAGCCTGATCCGCAGCAATCGCCTGACAAACCTTCGCTACACCTGGGGTATACACCTTGGACAAATCCTCTTTCGTCCGGATCGGATTCTTTAAGGTTGTTTCAAGCTTCCCTCCCTTGTGCAGGAACATGATTTCTTCCAATAATTCCACAATATCTCCCCCCATTAATCCACTGATTCTCCATCCCGTTATTGAGCCTCTGTATGTATACCTAATAGTTATCGGTAGTACCCACCAGATTCACAAGATAATCGTTCTAATCTATTGGAGTTTTGATAGCTTAACTTCTTCACTCTACATCGCTCGTTCATTCTTTTCGCTGAAGTACATCACACTCTTAACTTCTTTCGCTTTTTTTCGACAATAATAATGGCTATCAGCAATTCAAGTTAGACACATGCCCAAATAACCCCACGGGGTGGGGTTATGGCTTGGGATTCTTATAGAGCCAATTCAAGCGGCAGGTCGATCCAGGGTGACAGCTTTATTTTTTCATGCCAAACCGCCGGTACCTCATTACTTTTCTGTACATGGATTTATCCTTAAGCTGATTGAAGATATAGGGGTCCGGATTCATGTTCACTTCTATAATCCATGGCGTCAGGGACCGGTCCAGACCGACATCCACGCCGATTTGGCGGATACGGGGATAGGTTTTTTGCATATGAGCAGCCATCCGGGTACCCAGTCTATTCAGTTCCTCTGTCAGCAGCCCCAGCCGGTGCGAAGTCAGATGAGTGGAGAGCAGGGTTTCTATAGCCATTGGTTTGCCTCCGCTGTGGTAGTTCGTAACAATTTTCTGCGGATGCCCCAGTCTTCCAATGATTCCCGTGGCTTCCCAGACCCCCTTCGGGCTTAGCTGAACCATTACCCGGATATCGAAACGGCGCCGGTTATGCTTAAGCAGATGAATACCTTTTTGAATCAAATAGCTTCTCCCGCCTGTCTTCTTCGCCAGACTCTTGTGAAAGGCTTCAAAGGTGTCAAAGTGACGGACCTTCTCCTCATATTGGTACGTGAATCCTTTCTTTCCGCCCCGCTCAGCCCGAATGACCCCGATTCCATAGGTGCCCCGTTCCGGCTTCACATAGATCATTCCGTAGCTGTGAATCATCTGCTCCAGATTTCCTTTGTTGAATTTTCGGGTATCGGGGATAAAAGGTTTGATCGAAGCATTACGGAGCAGCAATTTGGTCTTAATCCATTTGCTTTGTACAGCGTTCACCGGTTTTGTCTTCACTCTTTCACTCTCCTGTCTGAGAGGGGTTTCGCCCTCGCTGAGTTACATAGTCACTGCATTGTATGCAGGATCAGCTCCGGCTGAATGAAGCAAATATCCCATTCAGAAAGATAAACTTTACAGGGGTCTTTGCCCGGTCATGCAGTACGTATGAAGCATACATTAGTTCAGACGCCCTAAGTGTCAATACGTGCACGGAGATGAAGCTATGTCAGCAATTACAGGTTTAACGACCAGTGGTCCCGCGATTGATGTCCTTATCCCGGCCATTGAAAAGGATCTGGCGACCCTCCCCTATGTCATCGATAGTCTTCGCCGTTATGTACGGCATCCCATCAGCCATATCTACATTGTCTCGCCGAACAGCAGCAGAATCAGGAATCTGTGTGCACGCAAAGGCTGTATTTTTGTTAATGAAACCACCGTTCTTCCCTTTACCAAAAAGGATATTCACTATTCCTCCTCCCGTTGGAACCGTTCCGGCTGGCTGTATCAGCAGCTGCTGAAGATGAACGGCGATCAGATCTGCCGGGAGAACTTTTTCCTGGTCATTGATGCCGACACGGTGCTAATCGGTCCCCACCGTTTCCGTTCCGGGGGCAAAAGCATCTTTTACTGCCGAAGCTGGAGCCAGCCGGAGTATTTCCGCACGTACCGGAAGCTGCTGGGCGTTGCCGCACCTTCTCCCAAATCCTTTGTCACCCATTACATGCTGTTTGAAAGGGCAAAGCTTGCGGGGTTAAAACGAAAAATCGAAGCCCGGCACGGGGTATCGTGGCATGCCGCCATTCTACGCAGTATCGACAGGAAGAAACAGTTCGGCTTCTCCGAATTTGAAACCTATGCCAATTATGTTTACAGCAGGGATAGCACCTCAGTCCTGCTCAAGAAGGCCAATAATAAATCTCTGTCAACATCTGCAGCCGCCCTGGGTACCGCGCGGCTTCAAAAACTGGCCCGCACCTACCGCTCGCTTTCCTTCCATCATCGAAAGGGTTATTCCATTCCAGCCAAGCGCTAAGGAGGCAGACAGCCTTGCATACCATTTTTTTATGCGGCGGTTCCGGACAGCGTCTATGGCCACTGTCCGGAAGCATCCGTTCCAAGATGTTCCTAGAGCTACTTCCTGCTCCGGCTGGAGGTACGGAGTCCATGATCGGGCGGGTATGCCGCCAGCTCCACCAAGCCGGACTGGATCAATCGTCCTTATTCGTCACGCATAAGGATCAGCTGGGTCTGATGCAGCGGCATACCCGTGGTGAATATCCGGTGATTGGGGAGCCCTTTAAACGTGGTACATTCACGGCTGCCGCACTGGGGGCCCTCTATTTATATTCCTCAGGGACAGCTAAACCGGAAGACACCTTGTGCGTGGCTCCGGCGGATATGTATGCGGATGACGGATTCTTCCGGTTATTTCATCAATTTTCGGATGTTTTAGCTGAATCTAAGGCCGACCTTGTGTTGCTTGGGACAAGGCCCGCCCACCCCACAGACCAGTATGGCTATATTGTCCCGGGAAACGCCGCTGGCAAGCGGTATTCTCCGGTGATCTCTTTTGCAGAAAAACCGAATACCGCCAAGGCTGAAGAGCTGATCGGGAGAAACGCCTTATGGAACTGTGGTGTCTTTGCTTTTCCGTTACGTTTCATGCTCGCCCATTTGCAGCAGATGGGTCTGCCCGTGGAACTGGCTGCATTTACAGAACGGTATCCCGGATTCCCGGTCCGCAGCTTTGACAAGGAGATTGCTGAACGCAGCAACAAAGCCGTCGTACTGCGGCATGAAGGTGAATGGCTGGATCTGGGAAGCTGGGGATCGCTCACCGCCCAGCTTGCTGAGCCGGTTGTTGGAGCAGGCGGAATTTGGGGGGAATGCCGGAATACCCACATTGTTAACGAACTGGACATTCCGCTGCATGTAATCGGTTTATCCGGCGTAGTTGCTGTAAGTGGTCCGGAGGGGATCCTGCTTGCCCGAAAAGAGGACGCAAACGGGATAAAAGAAATCATCCAGGACGCTTCAGCAGAACCCAGATATGGCGAAACCAAATGGGGAAGCTATACTGTCCTCGACCGGACCCCAAGTCGTGCCGGCCTTATTCTTACGCTCAAATTATCCCTGCTGCCTGGCCAGACCCTGCCAGAACAGCTCTGCCATCATTCCAGCAAGAGCTGGATGATCTTGTCCGGAGACGGAGCCGTCATTCTGAACGGTTTGACCACTGAAGCACAGTCAGGCAGAATATTTACAATCTCCAGGGGAGACAGCCATGGAATCACAGCTGTTACCGCTATGAAGCTGATTGAGATACGGGCACTTGAAGAAGAGGATGATCAGCCGATCTACAGCTCATCAGTTCATTTATAACATTAAATCTTACTTTATTGTGGCGATGATCCACCATTTGAATCCAGCACTTCCTCCATCTTCTTTAACTTTCTGTAGATAACCGAACGGTCCACACCCAGTTTTTTAGCCGCCTCGGTGCCGTTACCCTTACATGCTTTCAGTACTTGTCTGATGTAACGACCCTCTACAACTGCTGTGAAGTCTTTTAGATTCGAGAGGTTATGTTGATTTTTATCTATAAAGTGGTCGATTGAAAACCAATCTGCCACATTCTCCTCAGGCTGCGGGTTGAAATCTATAGGTTCCGTTACAACAAGTCTCTCCACATAATTTCTTAACTCTCTTGCATTTCCTTGCCAAGGCTGTACTAACATGTTCTGGAATTCTTCTGCACTTAACTTGAATTTTTTCCCGTACATTTGATTGAAGTTAGCGATAAAACTTGAGATTAATCCCACAAGGTCTAATTTCCGGTTGCGAAGCGGTGGAATATGAATCGGAATCACATTAATCCGGTAATACAGATCTTCCCGAAACAGGCCTTTTTTCACCAATGCCCATAAATCCCGGTTCGTCGCTGAGATGATTCGGCAATTGATGGGAATATTACTAATCCCGCCGACTCTTCTTACTTCATTGTTCTCTAGAACACGCAACAATTTGACTTGCATATCCAATGGCATTTCAGCAATTTCATCCAGAAAAAGAACCCCGTCATTGGCGATTTCGATCATGCCCTTTTTCTCTTCTGCCTGGCCTGCAAAAGCTCCCTTTTCATAACCAAATAATTCATACTCAAAAACAGCAGAAGGAATGGCCGCACAGTTAATGGCAATAAAGGGCCCTTTCCACTTTTCACTCTTCCGGTGGATATATTTCGCTATGACCTCTTTACCCGTTCCCGATTCACCATAAATTAACACCTTACTGTCGTAGGAGGCGATTTGATTGCAGACTTTAATAATTTGCTTCATGGCTAAGCTCTCAGCAATAATTCCTGTCGCTTTCCCCGCAGCAGCTTCTTCTAATTTCTTGCTGATTTGGGGGGCAGTAAGCGTGTCTGCTTCTAAATTTATATTTTCCTGCTTAAATTCATTGGAAGAGGTCACTACAAGCTGTACCTCCCCATCCTTGTCCAGAATAGGAATAGCTGTAGAAAATACATGAAACCCTCTGGCTGTATTCACATTCCGCGACACTTTTTGTTTCGTTTGAATGGCTTCCATCGTAATGGAAGGATTATAAAAGCCTGCCTTCACCAAATCCTGAACATTGGCTTTGAGCAGCTCTTCCAGCGGAACTCCAATGGTCAATGCCGTAAATTCATTTGAAATTAATATATTTCCATTGGCATCAGTGACAAATAAAGTAGAGGGCAATTCCTGATTCATTTCGTCTACAGGACGTTTAGCTGTCTTTTTGTTTTTTTTAGTCAAAGTTATCAGTCCCATATCGTTATATTAAATGCTTACTCCATTATAAAATACCGCTTTCATATATGATACCGCTTAGAAAAAAAGCCGAGGGGTATCATCATGTACAGATACCGCTCAGCTTCTTTTATACAGAAATTAATTATGCGCCAATAACAGATATTTTACTCAGGTTCTGCAGAACGGCTTGAGCTTCTTCAAACATCGTGGTAATCA
This sequence comes from Paenibacillus sp. P3E, assembly GCF_001909045.1. NCBI lineage: Bacteria > Bacillati > Bacillota > Bacilli > Caryophanales > Paenibacillaceae > Paenibacillus > Paenibacillus sp. P3E. Next base: position 11,290 of record NZ_LVWH01000015.1, read on the forward strand.
TTTCTTCAACCGTTGTAATTTCATTACACATCCCGCAGATTTGTCCGGCCATTACTGAACCATGTTCAGTATCGCCCTCAAAAACGGCTTTTCGCAAAGATCCCAAGCTTAATTTCTCTAACTCTTCACGGGAAGCATTTTCGTTTTCAAGTTTAAGAAATTCCGCAATCATACTATTTTTAATGCTTCTTACAGGCCCGCCTAGACTGCGTCCAGTAACCGTTGTGCTGGTATCATCCGCTGCAATTACGGCTTGCTTGAAGTTCTCGTGAGTAGGGCATTCAACGGTAGCCAAGAAACGGGTACCCACTTGAACTCCCTGAGCTCCCAGAGCAAAGGCTGCTGCAACTCCACGGCCATCTGCAATCCCCCCGGCGCCGACAACCGGAATGGAAACCGCACTAACCACTTGAGGGAGCAGGGCCATCGTCGTTGTTTCACCTACATGTCCGCCAGCTTCAGTCCCCTCAGCTACAATTGCGTCCACCCCTAAGGCTTCCATCTTCTTAGCGATTTTTACAGATGGCACTACTGGAATAACGATAATTCCATTTTCTTTAAAGGTTTGCATGTATGGGGCAGGAGTGCCTGCGCCTGTGGTAACAATTTTCACGCCTTCTTCAATAATGACTTCAATCAGTTCCGGGATATTGTTCATCATTAACATCAAGTTAACAGCAAAGGGTTTGTCCGTACTGGCTTTGGCCTTGCGGATCTCATCACGAAGACGTTCCGCTGTAAATCCGCCTGAGCCGATGACGCCGAGTCCTCCCGCATTCGAAACAGCGCCCACTAGAGGAGAGACGGCAATTTGAGCCATACCTCCTTGGAATATTGGATATTTAATCCCTAATAATTTGGTAATAGACATGTTTGAAATCCTCCATTTTTTTAAATATGAACCTATTGAAGCGTACTATGCTGCTTTTGTTGACTCCTGTTTGGGCTGTTGTTTTTCCATTGCTTTGAAAACAAAGGTTAAGGCAAAACCAACCAAGGAGATCACCAAAGCGATGTAAAAAGCATTCGTGAACATTCCATCGTTCGCTGCTGCAACCTTATTGGCAATTCTCGGTCCGAAGAACGCAGCCCCTGAATACCCGATAAACGTTACACCATAGTTCACACCGTAGTATTTCATACCAAATTTCTCACCAACAATAGACGGGAAGATCCCCATCGTTCCTCCAAAGCATAGGCCAATTCCTACGATTGCAATCCCAAATCCGGCTACTGAATTAGACAAAGCTATGGTCAACATCATGCCGGCAATGACCAGATAGATCATGAGCAGACATTTTACACGTCCGATTTTGTCTGACACGGCCCCCCAGAAGATACGGCCCATGCAATTACTGAAAGCATATAAACTTACATAGAGGGCTGCAGCTGCGGCTGAAAGACCAAACATTTTCTGGCCGATTACGGAAGCATTTGCGGTTACCATCATTCCTGACAATGCACCGATCAGGAATAGACAGGCGATTACATAAAATATCGGCTTCTTGATCATTTCGTACCATGGGATATTAACCCCGCCCTTAGAAGCTCCAGCAGTTGGAGGTGTCCAACCCTGAGGGATATAACCGACCGGGGTTGGTTTAACCAACAGACCCAGGCTTAAAATAAGAGCTAAAAAGGCAATACCGAGTGTAATGAGTGCAGACTGGACACCATTGCTGGAAATTAACGCATTAGCTATGGGAGCAATAACGATGGTTCCACCGCCATATCCCGCTGTTACAATCCCTGTAGCCAGCCCTCTTTTATCCGGGAATAGCTTAACTGTGTTACCAATGGTAGCAGAATACACAATCCCCTGGCCCACTCCGGTAATTACTCCATAGGTGATATACAGCATCCATGGTGCGGTTGCCAAACCGGATAGGATAAATCCAAGCCCAAACATGGCACCGCCAATGAATATGGCTCTTTTGGCTCCCCCTTTGTCCACCAATTTCCCGCCCAAAATCATTGGAATAGGAGCGATTGCTGCGTTAATGGTAAATGCCAACATAATATCCGGCATTGTAACATCGAATACTTTGGTTAAAGGCAATGCAAAGATACTAAAGGCGTACACTGCACCCACACAGATATTAATGATCACTGACGCGATCAGGATCCTCCACCGGTTCAACACTACGTTCATATCATCTTCCCTCTCTATTGTACATTTTAGTTTTTCCCGTTAATAATAGACTTCAGTTTTCCCCAATGTTCCTCGAACATGGCAGAGTCCATTTCTTTGAGGTCTGGTGAGATAACCGGTTCAAATTCCATTTGGTCTAAAATATGCTTTTGAAGGTCAATCCCTGGTGCGATTTCAGTTAAAGTAACTTTCCCGTCCAGCAGTTCGAACACTGCCCGTTCAGTCACATAAACAACCGGTTGTTTTACTTTCGCGGCATAGGAACCACTGAACGTGATTTGCTGCACCTTTTTAATAAACTTCTTTGCTTTTCCTTCTTGAACGATTTGCAGTTTTCCATTCTCCACCTTGATCTCAAGACCACCCGCGGTAAATGTACCGGCAAAAACAAGTTTTTTGGCTGCCTGGGAAATGTTGATAAACCCACCGCAACCCGCTACACGAGTGCCAAACTTGCTCACATTCACATTGCCATATTCGTCGGTCTGAGCTAGGCCAAGCACGGATAAATCAATCCCGCCGCCATCATAAAAATCAAACTGCGCATCATGATCTACAATGGCCTCGGAGTTAAAGGCATGTCCGAAGTCCTTCAGACTGGCAGGCACACCGCCAATGGATCCAGCCTCTGTGGTAAGAATAAGCTGTTCGCTTACTCCCTCTTCCGCTGCTATTGTGGCAACATTAACCGGAATCCCAACACCAAGGTTCAAGATCGTGTTCGGTACAAGTTCAACTGCTGTCCGGCGGGAAATGATTTTACGCTCATCTAAAGGTATGGTATCTATGTTCTCAATAGGTACCTTTACATGACCGGAGAATGCCGGATTATAATAGGTGTTTTCAGTCTGGAAGTGATTTTCCGGTTTAGAAACCACAATATAATCCACTAAAATTCCCGGCACCTTAACATCTTTCGGATTCAGTGTGCCATTCTTGGCAACCGTCTCCACTTGAGCGATGACGATGCCTCCGGAGTTCCGCACAGCCTGGGCAATAGGAAGAACCTCCATATGAAGACCTTCCTTTTCAAGCGTTAAGTTCCCCTTTTCATCAGCCACGGTTCCGCGGATCAATCCAACCTGAATCGGAAAAGATTTATAGAATAGCCACTCTTCACCTTCGAGTTCAATGACCTTTACAATGTCTTCCTTTGTAGATGGAGACATTTTACCGCCCTCTACCCGGGGATCCACAAACGTCTCCATACCCACTTTTGTAATGACCCCCGGACGTTTACCTGCGATTTCACGGTACAACTGAGTGATTACGCCTTGGGGCAAATTGTATGCCTCACATTTGTCTTCTTCGATCAGTTTCGCCATGCCAGGGGAAGCGATTGCAATCCCGCCGATCCAGCGTTTAATTAACCCCTCATGACCCAGGTGGGTCATTCCCTTATCACGGCGGTTGCCTACTGCACTAGCGTGCATCACCGTCAAGTTCTTCGGATGTCCGGTTTGTAAGAACCGCTCTTCAATCGCAATACCCATTTCTTCTGCCCAACAGGATAATCCAAAACCGCTTGCTGCGACTGTACTTCCATCTTGAATCAGTTCTGCAGCTTTTGCGGCTGAAATTACTTTTGTCATTTCCCCACTCCCTCTTTCGTGAACATTTTCACATTCATAACAAAGTCAATAAATCCGTAGTATGCCTAAGGTCAAAAGTGATTGTGAAACATTTCACACCGTCATAGTATTACAGAAAATATATAGGGTCAAGGCTCCTAAACCCGCTTAAAATCCTTGCTTTTTTCTGTAGATAAATTGCGACTCCCCTTGTTGAAAGCAACCTTTTGAGGAGCATTCCCCCCCTAATCATATCTACCCCAGGCAGTATAGGCAGGTAATATGAATCCCGCTTTTCCCGCTATCGCTTTCAGCAACAGTCGCAAATTTGCAACACCCGAACATCCTATAATGGGCAGAGATAAAAATAATTAGGAAAGTGATCCTTCACATTCAGTAAATCTTACAGATCCCGCCAGAATGAACACCGGTTATTT
>NZ_LVWH01000016.1:0-15275 GCF_001909045.1 Paenibacillus sp. P3E
TTTTTCAGGGATATTTACATGATTTTTCCGTTTCTATAAATAAAATAGTGCATGCATAGAAGCCGAACCCTATACGGGCCCGCCTGACATTGGATTTATTAAGCAAGCTAATACTGTCATCACACCACTGAATAAGGCTGCTAAATTGCTTTTTGCCATAATCATTGGTAATTAGCCAGTACTTGATATTAGGGTCATCCGGCTCTTGCTTTAGCAGCCATTCCTCAAGCCCCAAAAAAATCCGCAATGCTTCCTCCAGCTTTTTCTTATGATCCTGGATATGCCCGATAATAATGTCAGATGAAGTATTACTGCCGAAAAATACTTTTAGCAGTAATTCGTTCTTCTTCAGCATCACCATGTGTTCCATGGGCTGGGAGGTTAGACTGGCCGGCGGCATTCCCGATCCCAGCCTTTACGAGGGAGTCGAAAATGTCGCCAATTATGTCACCAGAGTGTTTGGATTTATGAAAGAGCTTGAGGAAAAATACGCTGGCAAAGAAATCAATATTCTCATATCCGGACACCAGTGTACCACAGGGACGATTAGAGCCTATTTCGAAGGGATGCCCGAGGATGGAAATGTTCTGAAACTTGCATCAAGAAATGGAGAACTGAAAACTTACGAGTTCTAACTTTCAATTGACCAATGTCCCGCCGCACGGCGTATACATCTATAGCTTGCAACGAAAAGCCGGTTCCCCAGATTCGTCTGGAAAACCTGCTTTTTTTATACCCATCATCAGGCTACAAGCAAACTTCCGCACCATACCTGAGACTGTCTTCGTTCAGCTGAATTTTTTTCAATGCTGCTCCTGTTATAAATTCATTAAAACTTCTTCAGAAATCCTTTAGAATTCTTCTACCTAATTCCTCAGATTTTTTAGTTAAGCTTTATTTACTAAAGCAAGCAAAGGAGGTGGAATATTGGTCAGTAATACGATCTTAGAGCTAATCCATCAGTATGGATATCTGATTTTTTATCTTGCTTTTACGTTAGGTCCTTTTGGAATTCCAATCCCTAATGAAATTACAATCCTCACCGGCGCTACTCTGAGCCATATAGGAGTGATTAATCCGTGGATGACTTACCTCTGCGTTTTATCAGGGTTATTAACTGCCTTTACGCTTTCTTTTTTTGCAGGAAAATTCTTTGGTCAAAAGCTGAAGAACAAATTTCTGGAGAATAGACATTTGCAAAGGGCCGAGCAAATTCTAAACAAACGAGGGCATACGGCTATGTATATAGGCATGTTTATTCCCGTTGTACGATATATCATTCCGATGTTAATCGGACTTAGCGGAACAAGCTATAGACGGTTCGCCCTTATTTCATATTCTAGTGCTTTAGGTTGGACCTTACTCTTCTTCTCCGCAGGAACATTCTTTGGAAATCATATCCTCTCCAAATGGTTCAACACCTAAAAATTCCAGAAATTCATGGAGGAAAATCAAATGGGATTAAATGAAAATTTTTTATTCTTACGAAGCTTTATTCAAGATCCAAAACGGGTGGGCAGTGTTACGCCAAGTTCCCGATTTCTGGCACGCAGCATGGTAAACCAAGCACCTTGGCATGAGATTAATGCAGTTGCAGAGCTCGGATCAGGCACTGGTGCGATTACTCGTATATTGAATACTAAGGTAACTAACACAACTAAAGTCCTGCTATTTGAGATGGATAAAACGATGCGGAATAACTTGAAGATGGAGTATCCTAACTTTTCTTGCCATCGTAATGCTGCTCATTTAGTAGAAACCATGAAAGATGCGAATATCCATCAGTTAGATTGTATTTTTAGCGGATTGCCGTTTTTTAATTTTGAACCTGCAATAAGAAATACTTTGGTTGAACAGATTTATGAATCCCTCAAACCTGAAGGATTATTTATCGCCTTTCAATATTCACTTCAAATGAAGAAGCAGCTTACCAAATATTTTAATATTGATACAATAAAGTATGTACCACTTAATTTCCCTCCCGCTTTCGTCTATGTCTGCCGTAAAAGGGGAAATGTTATAATTAAATGAAGAAGAGGAGCTGTCTAAATGAATACAATCCTTGTTGCGGATGATGATTCTGAAATTCGAGATGTAATTCATGTTTATCTACGGAATGAAGGTTACCATGTACTTGAAGCAGCAGATGGCCAGGAAGCGTTGAATCTAATACAAACAACTTCGGTTCAACTGGTTATCCTGGATGTCATGATGCCTCGGATGGATGGAATCACAGCCTGTCTCAAAATAAGGGAAATCACCAATACCCCAATTCTTATGCTGTCAGCCAAGCAGGAGGACATTGATAAAATCACAGGTCTAACTACCGGGGCAGATGATTACATGATCAAGCCTTTTAATCCGCTGGAACTACTGGCTCGTGTAAAAGCCCAGTTACGGCGTCAGTCTTTAATTGGAAAGGAAGAATTTAATTCTCTGATCATCATTAAAGACCTGATCATAGATAAAAACAAACATTCTGTGAAGATAAACGGTACACATGTTTCATTGACTCCACTAGAGTTTGCGATTTTAACCCGGCTTGCCAGCCGGCCTGGGCACGTTTTTAGTTCGGAGCAGATTTACGAGAGTGTATGGAAAGAGCCTTATGGGTATTCCGACAATACCGTAATGGTTCATATTCGTAATTTAAGAGAAAAATTGGAGAAGAACCCACGAGAACCTTTGTATATTAAGACTGTCTGGGGAGTTGGATATAAAATTGACTGAATCTGTGCGAAAGCCGCGACAAAAAAAACGAATTCAGACCAATATCTTAATTAGGATGGTGCTCAGTTTAATTATTACTAGTTCTATAAATATTTCTCTCAGCATTCTAATCATCCACCTTGGAAATGTAACCCAATGGGGATGGGTATTGAATGTCCTCTCCTTTCTTCTGACACCACTTTTTCTAGTGATCTTTGTCTTTACCTTTTTTACGTTGACCCGGGGAATCGTCAGAGATTTAATATCACTGGAGCAAGGACTTCAAATCATAGCGGAAGGAAATTTGGATTACCGTGTATCTGTAGCGCGGGAAGATGAACTGGGACGTGTTGCGTTAAATATCAACCGAATGGCAGAACGTTTGGAACAACAGATTGTAAAGGAACGTGAAGTTGAAAAATCGAAGATGGAGATGATCACGGGGATCTCACACGATTTGCGTACACCTCTTACAAGCATAATCGGATATATTGAGCTTCTACGTACAGAATCATACCAAGATCAAGAAGAATATACGCGTTTTATTCAGAACACCTACAATAAAGCGATTCATTTGAAGAAACTGCTGGATGATCTGTTTGAATATACCCGGCTTACATCGGTGGATTCCCGGCTTACTCTGGAGAGAAGTGATTTGTCACAGCTTTTAAATCAATTGTTGTTTGAATTCGAACCAATTGCTCAAGAAAATAACGTACACCTTGTGAAAGATATTACTAATAGTCCAATTATCACCTTAATCGACAGTGAAAAAATCGCCAGAGCCATTGATAACCTGCTCATGAACGCCTTAAAGTATTCCCTCAAACCAGGCAGCATCTGCATACGAATGATAACGGAACCGGAACAATGTATCATTGAAGTTGAAAATAAGGGAACGCCTCTCTCAAAGGACCAAGAGAAACGTCTATTTGAACGGTTTTATAAAGTTGATCATTCCAGAAAAAGCGAAGGAATTCAAACCGGAGCAGGTCTTGGCCTTTCTATTGCCAGGAATATCGCTGAGCTGCACAAGGGAACCTTATCCCTTGAACATAGCCATGACATCTTCACTTTTCGACTAAGATTGCCTTTCCAAGAGGTTCAAGAAATTAAATCAGAAAAGTATCCATGAGTTAGATTGTATTATTTGCGGGAGCGTTGTTGCTTTTTTTGCACAAATGAAATAACAGTACCAGATAACCGGTAACATAATTCTGCGACTAGAATACCACCCCCAATATCCGCTAAAACATGTTGTTTTACCAGTACAGTAGAAACAATTATAAGAATAGACATTGCGGTGATCATTAACCAAATCTTTTGTCCAAAAATACGCGTTCCCCTTAGCATCAGATAGCTGGTGAGCACATGAATACTCGGAAAACAATTGTATTGCTGATCATTACTATACACAAAATTAACCACTTTATAGATGAAATCGGGTTCAGAATGAACATCGGGTCGTTGAATCCCGGTTTGAAACAGAGCGAAGAAAACATAAGAGATGATGAGACCGCTACACTGCGCAATGAGTGTCTGAAAATAGATTTGCCTGTCCTTGAAAGCAAGAGCAATCAGCACAGCCGTAATAAACGGATACCATAGTAAGTAAGGGATAATAAAGGAAGCAACAAACGGGATCTTGAGATCCAGGCTCGTCTCAAGGCTATACACATGAACCCCCGGGTGATTCAGTATATTATAAAAAACATTTATTACAGGAACGATTAAAAGCCATAACAGGGGTAGCCATACTGAATTAGAGGATCCTTTGTTAGAATACTTCAAGTTCTCAACTCCTAAATGGGATTATTCATACACCATTTTAGAGGAAAATTCTGAAGAACTTCAGAGGAGATTTCTAAAGATTTTCTGAATGCAAGATCCGATTCTACAGATTCATCTGGAAACAGGCTTTCTTTTCACACAATCATCATCTTATACAAGCAAATTCCCGCATCGGACTTACCCGGCAATGAACTGCTGCAGGGGAACATATACCATTTTCCACAGAAACCAGGAAATGAGTAAACTTTCAAACCAATAATATCCGCTTTGCAGACCGGCCCCGTTACTGTCCCGGGCGTCGTGCGTTTTTATGAAATAATGTTGAATTCTTATTCTCATTCATTCAACTCCTTAACGCAAAAATACTCTCTTTGATCTGCTTACATTCAGCAATTAGAAGAGAGTATTTTTTCAGTTGAAAAACAGGCACTCTTTATAGCGGCTTAATTTGACCGACGTGGCACAAGTGCCGCCAGGCCGTTCTGCATTAAAGCATGAGTTAAGGGACTCCAGGCATTTTGGTGACGTTTGGATTCTTTACCTTCTGCAACCCTTTTCATTTGCTGTTCATAATAGCTGAGCCCAATAATAGAGCCGAGTTTTTTGTCCAATGCTTTTAGACCTGTGGTTAACCTTGGGGTTTTTACAGTTTCATACCGGCCTTGCATAATCCGGTTCGCAATATCCGGAACCAAGACAAACGGACGTGCAATCCCGATCATGGAAGTCTTATTGTTCATAAGAGCTTCCTGCATACTTTCTTGTGATCTGAAGCCGCCGGTAACCACGATCGGAACATCTACGAGTGACTTGATTCTCTGAGCATACTCCAGAAAGAAAACCTCATGCCCACCTTCACCACGATCTGACATCATTTTGGGGTTCTCATAACTTCCGCCCGATACTTCAATCAGATCAATGCCTAAACCAGCCATTGTCTTTACAACTTCAATCGAATCCTCTTCGGTAAATCCACCTTCCTTGAAGTCGGCTGAGTTCAATTTCAGTGCGATCGGAAAATCCGGACCAAGGGCTTTACGCATTCCCTGATAAATTTCCACTAAAAATCTCATTCTGTTCTTCAGCTCTCCCCCATATTCATCCTTTCTCTGATTATCATACGGCGACAAGAACTGATTGACTAAATATCCATGGGCAGCATGAATTTGAACGCCTGTAAACCCTGCTTCTTTGGCGATGGCTGCAGTTATAACAAACCGGTTCACAATACTTTTGACTTCAGCGGTGGTTAACGCTCTAGGTTTTTTAAACGCACTTCCATAGCTGCCGCTGATCGGAACAGCACTTGGGGCTACCGCTTCTCTCGAAACCGTACGCGGAGATTGCTTGCCGGGATGATTAATCTGCATCCAGAGATGTGTATTATTCGCGGTTCCGGCCTCTGCCCATTTCTTCAAGATTTCAATATCTCTTCTGTCCTCGACAACGACGTTTCCCGGCTCGCCCAGTGCATTGCGGTCAACCATCACATTGCCGGTCATTACAATTCCCGCTCCTCCGTTTGCCCATTCCCGATATAGATTCACATGTAACTGCCCAGGCTGATTCTTCCGGTTGGCCATAGTTTCACTCATTGCCGACTTGAAAAAGCGGTTCTTAATGAACGTCCCATTAGGTAGTGTTAGTCCTTCTGCAGCTTTGATTTTTGTCATTTTATTCTCTCCTTCTAAGTACTCCATGTTTTCGGTCGCAAATATATGGACACGTGCAAATATATTAAGTACAATAAGTGAAAATGTCATCTTCATCAAGAATCAATTAGCGGGTTTGGTCCAAACTTGGACAAAAAGCGAAAATTGCAAAAGGAGGCACAGACCGTGAAATATGATCTTTCCAAAAAAGCAACCAAGGGTGCACAACGGACCTTGGACGCTTTTTCGGCTGCCATGTTCCAAATACTTTCCGGCAAGTCTTTTGATGAGATTACCGTGAATGAACTATGCCAGCAAAGCAATTATCCCCGGGCCACATTCTACAATTATTTTGACGACAAATATGATCTGCTCAATTACTGTTGGCAATGTCTGTACAAGCAGATTCATCTGGAGGAGTATGCGAACCTTAGTCCGGAAGAGCGCTTGTCCGTTTTTTTTGACCGTGCATATGATTTCGTTGAGGCCAATCAAACGAGATTAAAGCAGATTTTGAAATCTAATACGGAAGAGAAGGTACTGCTTCTGCATTTTCGCATTCACTTGGGTGCCAAATTGCGGGAAATCTTTTATCTTGGAGGTTGTATAGAGCGATATGCTCTCCCCTATGAACTTGTAGCCGACCACTATTGCAATACGATCCTTCTGATTCTGGAATGGCGCTTTTTAAAAGAAAACGACTGCCCCAAAGCGCAAGCTTTGCAATATTTAAATCTTTTGCTGGGTGCGTTGAATATGAACGAAAAAAAAGGGGTCTGAACCTTAAAGCCAACTTTAAGATTAGGAGAGGAAGAATCCAATGTTTAGCATAAATGAAATCGTAAAAATAACAGGACTCCCCGCTTCAACGCTACGTTATTATGAAGAGGTTGGAATTCTACCCGTTGTAAACCGGAATTCCGGCGGAAGGAGAGAATACTCGGAGGAGATTTTGGAGTGGCTGGAATTAATTATTGCCCTGAAGAATACAGGCATGACAATCGAGGAGATCAAAGCGTATACAGACCTTATCTTACAAGGGGATGAGACACTGGATGCTCGAAAGAATTTTTTATCGGCGCACAAAATGAAAGTTGAAAAGTCCGTACTGCAAACCCAACTGCATTTAGAAAAAATAATACGCAAAATTGCAATATACGATATATTAATGTACAAGCAGACATCAGACAAAAAAGCTTTACTCTAACGTCAGATTTGACTTCAAGTATACTTTAAGTAGTAGACTGGGTTGCATAACTACTTAAAGGAGTGATTATTTTGCCTATGCAGGAAAAAGTTTGGATTATCACTGGATGCTCTACCGGCTTTGGGCGTCACATCGCGAAGCATGCCATTAACGCAGGTTACAAGGTGGCAGTCACTGCACGTAATGTTGAAGCGATCCGGGATATTACAGAAGGACATGAAGAAAACACGCTCACTTTGCCGTTAGATGTAACAAACAAAGATCAGATTAACAGCGTGGTTTCTGAGACAATTGAAAAATTCGGCCATATTGATGTATTAGTAAATAATGCTGGCATTGGTTATTTTGCTTCCGTGGAGGAAAGTATCGAGGAAGAAACACGAAAGATGTTTGAAATTAACTTCTGGGGTCTTATGCATATGACCAATGCTGTCTTACCGTATATGCGAAACCGGAGGTCCGGCCATATTATAAATTTCTCATCCATCGGCGGATTAGCCTCTTTCCCTACACTTGGTTACTATCATGCTACAAAATATGCCCTTGAGGGTATTTCTGAGAGTCTTGCCCAAGAAGTAGCGTCATTGAATATTCATGTAACATTGATTGAACCCGGCGCCTTCCGCACAGATTGGGGTGGTCGTTCTTCAGTTAAAACTGAGACACAAATTTCTGATTACAGTGAATCCTCAGTAGGCCAGATGTTGAATTATTTACAGCAAGGAGGCGGGCAAGAACCGGGGGATCCTGCAAAAGCTGCAGAAGCAGTTATCATGATCACTCAAGCCGATAACCCGCCGCTTCGCCTGCTTCTGGGTGAAGGAGCTTACCTGGGAGCCACAACTAAATTTACAAACTTACTAGCAAGTATAGAAGAATGGAAAGAGACAACACTCAACGCTGATTTTAAAAACTAATTAAAGTGTTGCCTGACTTATAAAGTTGGGCAACACTTTTTAATTGCTCCGCTGTAATAGGGGCGGAGCCAAGGCGTAAGAGAATGAAAGTGGTGGCAAACGTGTATTTGATACGGTATGGCCCCGCTTCTCATCTGAATAAATTCCCCAATTGACAATTGACTATAAGTCAATTATAGTTGACTCAGAGTCAATTAACTAATATGGAGGTTTCACTTATGAGTCAAAAAGTTGCATTAATTACAGGGGCGTCGTCCGGCATCGGCAAAGAAGCAGCAATTGAACTAAAGAAGCAGGGGTTTACTGTTTATGCAGCCGCCCGGCGTATAGAAAAAATGCAGGGGCTTGAGGCAAAAGGAATTCGTCCAATCTCACTGGATGTGACCGATGACGAATCCATGGTTCAATGTATCAATGAAATTCTTAAAATTGAAGGAAGAATTGACGTTTTGGTCAATAATGCTGGATATGGTTCATATGGAGCGTTAGAAGATGTTCCAATCGAAGAGGCCCGGCGCCAGGTAGAAGTAAATGTGTTTGGTCTGGCGAGAATGATTCAGCTTGTGGTACCGGGTATGCGGAAAAATAAATCCGGGAAGATTGTCAACATTTCTTCTATGGGAGGTAAAGTCTGGACCAGTTTCGGTGGCTGGTATCACGCGACCAAGTTTGCAGTGGAAGGTCTTTCGGATTGCCTCCGACTTGAATTGTCACCCTTTGGTATTGATGTGATTGTTGTTGAGCCGGGGGGAATTAAAACAGACTGGGGTATTATTGCTGCCGAAAATCTTAAAAAGGTATCCGCTAAGGGCGCCTATACTCAGGCAGCTAGCAAAATAGCGGATTGCATGATTAAGAATTATACAGGGAATCAATTATCGAAGCCGGAGCTAATTGCACGTACAATCAGTAAAGCTGTGACCGTACGGAGACCGAAAACCCGTTATCTTGTTGGTTTTATGGCAAAACCCATGGTGTTTATGAAAAACCTTGTTGGAGATCGTGGCTTCGACAGAATCATCAAGATGTTGTTTTGATTGGCCAATATACAAGAATAAAAACCAATGGTTATTTTAGTTTTGACTCCAGATCAATAAGAGATTAAAATTGATCGAAATGGAGTGATGCAGTTATGGCAAAACGCGCGATGTCTCCGGAAGCTAAGGCTTTAAAAGCTCAGGGCATCCTCGATAAAGCAGCTGAAATGTTTATGACAACCGACTACGGAAAAATTAAAATGTCCGATATTGCTAAGCAGACGGGCGTGTCAAATGGTATTTTGTTTGTTTACTTTAAAACTAAAGAGGCATTGTTTTTCAGCCTGTTGTGCCGAGAGTATGACAAAAGGCTTACTCGTTTGACGGAAATGGTGAAAGAAATGCAAATCCGGAATTTTGATGACTTCAAAAGTCTCGTTTTGAATGAACTTACTGAACTGGCAGATCATAACCCCTTGTATATCCTGCTGGAGTCCATGCGAACGGCAGTATTCGAAAAAAATGTTGACGCAGAAACGATGCTGAATCAGAAACTGAAACTGTACCAGTTCATGTCAGAATTAGTCTCAATAATTTGCGAACATAACGAATTAACACAAGAGGATATTATGGAAATCCTTCAAGCGGAAGCCTCAATTATTACGGGCTGTAAATTATCTGCTACCTTACCTCCAGAGGTCATTGATATTATCGAAAAGAACGGTCTGGATGATTTCAAGCGTAATTTTAAGAGTGACGTGCTTAAGACAATGGCTTGTTATTTGGATGGTTATCAAAAGAATCATGTAGCTGATCGTACAAACAAACAATAAAGGAAAACCACCAGTAGACTCGGATGACAATCACCCGCTGCATCGGTTCTTCTTGGCCAGTGTAAGCGCCCAACCACCACTTCCGTTTCCAGTATCAAAAATATTCAGATTATGTATATTTTGCTCTAATATATCGATTAAGGTGAATTCATTGCCTTCTTTGTCCGTCCCAATCGGATTATTCAGAGATACATCCTTTTTGGTCTTTTTAAGTGATCTCAAATGCATCAGGATTTCATTCTCAATACAGCGGGCAGCAAAAGTAGCGAGCTTCGTGCCCTTGTTTGGGCGGTAGCTCTCAATGGCCTTGATCAGACCGATGGTGCCGATGGACTAGGTCCTTTTGCTGCCTCATATACTTGTTTTCTCTTCTCAATATCTCCTCAGAAAGACCCATATGTCTTTGATCTGGGGTCAAGAAATTCAATCCACTATGTCGATGCTCCGAGTTATACCAACGGACAAATTGCTAGGTCCGGGAACTTAGGTTAATTAGCAACTTGCCTTGAGACTTTGAACGAGCACATTCCCTCCTCTGACATATGAAGACTGAAGGAAATGTTCCCGATTTTAGCAGTCTTCCAGCTAGCCTGTTTAGGATCTAATCTTGGCGTATGGTCAAACATAGCGATCACTTCTTGTTGTTCCTCTTCAGTGGCATTAGGTGAAATTATCGATAACAGCGTTTGCATTGTCAAAGCTATTTCTACTCCCCCATCACCCTCAATGCCATTTTTCTTCATATCATCCAATGTTTCTTGCGGATAGTACAGGTATTTTTGCTGATATATGAGGTTTCTCAAGCTTTTATCCACATTCATTCCAGCGGTCATCGTACCAGCTCCTCCAAGACTGGCCTGTAACTTAATTACTCCATACTTCTTTATGATCGTATAGGATTCAATCGGTCCAAGCTTGGAATTCTTATTGTATTGATTGATAAAAGCGTTCGCACTGCTGTATATGTGCGGTTCCGTCTGGATTACCTTTGAGGAAGCTTTGACCGTAGCGATTGCGAAGGGATGAGGATGCTTAAGTGTAGCTGCAACAATAGTAGTGCCAATTATAATTGTCATTACCTTTAACCATTTGCTCTTCATGCTTAAATTCTCCTTTGTGGAATCTCTTTTATTTCTTTCAAGTAAATTTTTAATTCCGTTTCATTGATTAATTTAGAAAATCACTTCCTAAGAATCCAAATAGGAAAATAATGTAAAATTTCACCTTTGCTCTTCCTATTATAAAGAAACTTTGGACTTCTTTCAATAAACTGAAGTCCACAAACATTTAGATGTAGCAGGTACAAGACAACAATTTGGTTGTGCGAGAGCATTCGATCGTATGTAAATATCGTAAATCCACGGTTGTTTTTGGTAGTCCTATATAAGCATAAAGCAACTCATCCGCAGACGAGTTGCTTTATGCTCTGAATTTTGAACATTTCTACAATCACAATATCGCCTTCGCCTTATAAAACTCATGATACAGCTTCATAAGCGCCCTTATCTCTATTCTTTAAACATAACCCCGCGAAATCCCCAGCTCCTTCGCAATCTCCCGCTGTATCCGCTCTTCCCCGCTGGTGTCCAGGCCGAACCGCCCCACTACAACTTCCTTTTCCCGGTCATCCAGAATGTCCAGGTTGCGGTAAATCTTACTCATCTCGATCTTCAGATCTACTTCCTTCACAATATCATCTGCGTCGGAACCGAGGATATCGAGTCAGCGTGATCTCGTCTTCCTTATCCGTCCCTATAGGATCATGCAAAGATACGTCCTTTTTGGTCTTTTTAAGCGATCTCAAATGCATGAGGATTTCATTCTCTATACAGCGGGCAGCAAAGGTCGCGTGCTTTGTGCCTTTATTGGGGCGGTAGCTCTCGATGGCCTCGATCAGCCCGATGGTGCCGATGGAGATGAGGGCCTCCATGTCTTCGCCAGTGTTATCGAATTTTTTGAGGTTATGACACGATACGATGTCCATCTGGTAATTTATTATTTCTTAGAACTCTTATTTCAAGATCCTTATAGATGATGAATGGGATATATTGTATAGTTAAAATATGCCATGTAGATATGCGGTATAGCCAATAGGGAGAGTGAACAGAACAGATTATGAATACACCACTAACACACTACGTACTTACGGAATGGGAATCAGATACGAATACAAATGCTCTAAATATTTATCTATATACACTACCTGTGCGTAATGTATTTGAGCAACTTAAAGAAAACGGAAATGCTTGTTTCGACCTAAGAAAATTAAACAGATCGCTCGTTATCGATTTTTTCAATCAATATATTGCAAGCTGGCAACCTATTGAAAGTTGGGGTGAATACACATTCACTCAACATGAATATCGCTCAATTAATCCAACCATCTTAGCAGAGAGAACTATCTTAGAACGATTACTTTTAAGAACTATTGAAAGCGTTCAGCCAAAAAAAGAAATTGCAGCTGGAAGTCGGAAATTCACGTGGTTAAAAGCTGAAAAAGTCGTAGAAAATATTTCAATACATAGAGTCATACAATGTGATGTTACTATCGACAATAAAGGCAGGATTACAGTAGGTTTTGATTTAAATCATAGTTACCGTACAAATGAATCGGTATATGATCTAATGAACTCAAAAGCAATTTTTAAAGGTGATCGAGTTATTGATAGATACAACAATCTTCATTATGAGTTCGAAGAGATCTCCAAATCTACAATCAATGATGTGATTCCAGAACTTAATCAATCAGTTGTTGATTATTTCGCTAAAGAACGAAAGCAAGCTTGGAAAGTTGATAACCTTGAACAGAGTATGCCTGTTGTCTATCTTAAAGCGTATAATGGATCTCGCATTGCATATGCACCAGCTATGCTACAAAAGGAGCTTACTTTTGAGTCACTTCCTGCCAATGTAGTGCGTCAAACATCAGAGATTTATAAACAAAATGCAAACCAAAAAATTAAGACATTGTTAGAAGAAATACAAAATGTTTTATTACGCACTGATAAAATTAAATTCAATAAACAGAAGCTTCTAGTCCAGCAAGCTGGGTACCAAATAATGGAGTTGGCAAATCCAATTCTTTCATTCGGAAAAAATGTTACTCAATTACAGCCTAAGTTCGGACTTGATAAGGGTGGTGTAGTAGCCTCAAAACCATTATCAATTAATTTACTTGTTTACCCAGAACTTATAGATACAAAAATCGATGTTATAACTGCCTTTAATGATAAATTAAGTGCGTTATCTCATAAATGGGGTGTACCACTATCAATTCTAAAAAAATCAGGAGCATATCGAAACAAACAAATTGATTTTACAAACCCACACCAACTTGCCATCCTACTTAAGGAGCTTACGAAAAATTCATTTCAAGAGCTGACACTCGTGATAATCTCGGAAAAAGTTTCAGGCATGTGGTATGACTTGGTAAAGAAAGAGTTTGGAGGAAATGCTTCAGTACCAACCCAGTTCATAACCATAGAAACTCTCCAAAAAGCTAATGACTATATTCTAGGCAATCTATTATTAGGACTTTACACTAAGTCCGGAATTCAACCGTGGATCTTAAATTCATCCCTATCATCTGATTGTTTTATTGGGCTGGATGTATCTCATGAAGCTGGCAGACACTCTACAGGAATTGTACAGGTCGTAGGAAAAGACGGTAGAGTATTGTCCAGCCGGGCAAATACCTCTAATGAAGCTGGTGAAAAAATCCGCCATGAAACTATGTGCCAAATTGTATACTCGGCGATAGATCAATATCAGCAACACTACAATGAAAAACCGAAACATATTACGTTTCATCGGGATGGTTTTTGTAGAGAAGATTTAAATAGTCTAGACGAAGTAATGAATAGTTTAGGTTTACAATATGATATGGTAGAGATTATCAAGAGAACGAATCGCCGCATGGCTCTAACCGTTGGAAAGCAAGGTTGGGAAACCAAACCAGGGCTGTGTTATGTAAAAGATGATTTAGCATACCTCATCGCCACAAATCCTCATCCGCGCGTCGGCACAGCACAACCGATTAAAATTATCAAGAAAAAGGGTTCGATACCAATCGAAGCAATAATTCAAGATATTTATCATCTTTCGTTCATGCACATCGGTTCATTATTAAAATGTCGCCTTCCAATTACTACATATTATGCCGATTTAAGCTCTACTTTCTTTAACCGGCAGTGGCTCCCGATCGACTCTGGCGAATCTCTACATTTTGTATAACAAATAAACCTCCCGCATACTTGGGAGGTTTATTTGCTCTGTCTAAAAATTAAGTTAAATAAAATATCTCATTTTTTGTAATATTAAACGACCACATGAGCATATGCCTTTTAGGTATTTAATGTAAATCCATACTAGTTTTCTACCTCAAATCCAACTTCCCTAAATTTCTTAAATAATTGAACAGCATAACTATCTATTTTTGATTTATCTATAAAAATTGTTAAATTACGCTTTGCTCTCGAACATCCAACATAAAATAACCTATAAGCACATAATGCACCATAAACTTGGCTTTCCTTAAAACATTCCTTAGCTGTTGTAACATTAGGTTTTGATAAATAGTCCAAATAGGATCTCTCACATAATTCTCTGAAAATCATGTTATCTTTAAAATTCTCAATTAACTCCTTAACTTTTGCAACCAAATAATCTTGATGCTGCCCATGTAACGCTTTATTAATGTCAGACAATTTAAACCCTAAATAATGAATTGTGGCGTTAATCCACTTAACATAGTCATAATAAAAAGATTCAAACGAATTAAGTGAAATATCAGTGTGGCTCCACAATTTAAAGAAACGGTACATATGTACTACCGGCGTTGAATTGCTATCTTCGGCAATAAAAAAAACTGTTTCGTGACTCTCGCCTTTAACACCGTGCTGGGTAGATACATTAGGAATTTTAAGGTAGTTTGCTAAAGCCTTGAATTCGCTAATTTCCACTTCCAAAACAGATGAGTATTCTTCACTATCTAATATTGTATCAATGAAATCTAATCTTGCCAGACCTGTGGCTTTTAGAATAGAAACAATGGACATGATGTCAAAATCATTATCGTCATTGTATAGATCCAAAATGAAATACAAATTAATTTTCAATCGTCTTTTATCTTCGTGTTGGGATACTACACACGCTGCCTGATCAAACATTTTCGAATTCTTCTTTAATAC
>NZ_LVWH01000017.1:0-9572 GCF_001909045.1 Paenibacillus sp. P3E
AAATAATATGGGTTCGTTTTCAAGAGAACGCAATAAATCGTTATATTCGCTCAACTTTGTTTGTTTAAAAAATGTTACAGGGAAAATGGGTATATTATTACTCAGAAAATATTCGAATTCTTTAACACACCAATCCTTTTTGAAGTAACCATCATCTATTACTGTTATTGCCCCTATCCAGTTCTTGCACATGTTCAGACTCTGATCAAGTTCGTGATGAATATTCTTCCCTAAGGTAATGTTATCTTTGTAAAACCAAATCTTCAAACCAAACTTTTCTAGATGCTTAATCAAAGGAATGACTATATCTACTAGAGATTCTTTAGAATAACTAATGAAGAAATCAAAGTCATAATTGTTCTGTGATATTATAAACTACCCCCAAATAATTCGTAGTTATTTGGAGGTCTCCAGCCGGTTTCTGGGGTTGAATTGGGAGAGGACGTCCCGCTTTCGTTTGACTGAGACCTCGGTGTAGATTTCGGTGGTGCTTACGCTGGAGTGACCGAGGATTTCCTGGACGGCGCGGAGGTCGGCTCCGTTCTCCAGCAGCTGAGTGGCGAAGGAATGCCTGAGGTAGTGAGGCGTTGCCTTTTCGTTAATGCTGGCTAACTTTCTGTATTTGGCAAAAATATCTTCAACTCCGTATATCGATAAGGCCTGGCCGTATTTATTAACGAACAAGGTATCGTTCTTCGGTCGGAACTGCTCTCTGATCTCCATCCAGTCGTTGAGCTTGCCGATTAGCTCGGAGCTGGACAGATAGAGCAGCCGCTCTTTGCGCCCTTTGCCGAAAATAACAACCACCTGATTCTTCAAGTCGATATCCTGCAGATGAATTTGTGCAAGCTCTCCAATACGAATGCCGGTTGAAAATAATAAATCGATAATGGCATCGTTGCGGATGGACAGACGGGTGCGAAACGGCGTGGTCAATTGCTTCCGGTCGATCAACGGAGATTGCAGCAAGCGTTCAATTTCTTCAACGGCCAGTGTCTTGGGAATTCTTTTGGCGGTTTTGAACTTTTTCCCGAAGTTGTGGAGCGGGGATTGTTCAATCCAATTTTTATGGACCAAAAATAAAAAAAATGACTTAATCGATATGTACTTTCTCTTGATCGTGGAATCTTTAAGCATGCCTGCACTGTTGAAGCTGTGGAAGTAATGATGGAGGATGTCGCTTGTAATAGCGTCCACCTCATTTTCGGTTAACCAGTTGTGGAGCATGTTAAGGTCGGACATGTAGGCTTTGATGGACTTCGGGGAGAGGTTCTTTTCAATAATCAAAAAGGATACATATTTCTCTAAGTATTCAGTGAATTCGGATACGGAAACGGCCAATGCTATTCCTCCTGGATGTATAGTTTCTAAGGTCAGATGTTCAGATTATATCAAAGGCAACCGGTAAAACGTGGGAATCCGAAATTTAAGAATACAATTATGTATAAAGTGTGAACTGTAGTATATTGGACATAGATTGCTTAGATCAAGGAGGGTAACTCTATGTCGATTGCAACAACGATGATTATCCGGCTGGAAATCCGCAAGTCGGTTGCGACCTTTGGGGATGTGGCTTCGAGGCTGGCTGCGGTTGGTGGCGATATTGTGGCCATTGACGTGATTCGCGCTGGCAAGGATGTAACGACGCGGGATATTACGGTAAATGTGCAGGATGCTTCAAATGACAAGATTATTACGGTACTTACAGACATGCCGGGGATTAAAGTCATCAATGTATCGGACAGAACCTTTCTTGCTCACATCGGCGGCAAAATTGAGATCACCCCAAAGATGCCGATCAAGAACCGTGAGGATCTGTCACTTGTCTACACACCTGGTGTGGCGCGTGTCTGTATGGCTATTGCTGAGGACCCGGGGAGAGCCTATTCACTAACGATGAAAAGAAATACGGTAGCTGTCGTTACCGACGGCACCGCGGTACTGGGTCTCGGCGATATTGGGCCGGAAGCGGCGATGCCTGTGATGGAAGGCAAAGCGATGCTGTTCAAGCAGCTGGCAGAGATCGATGCTTTTCCGCTATGCCTGAATACCAAAGATCCAGAGGAGATCATTCGTATTGTGAAAGCGGTTGCTGCCGGGTTTGGTGGGATTAACCTGGAGGACATCAGCTCTCCCCGCTGCTTTGAGATTGAACGGCGGCTGTCCGCTGAACTGGATATTCCGGTGTTTCATGATGATCAGCATGGGACGGCAGTTGTAGCTTTGGCCGGTCTGTTGAATGCGCTTAAAGTGGTTGGGAAAAGAGTAGAGGATTGCCGGATTGTCGTTGTTGGCATCGGAGCAGCAGGCGTTTCGATCTGCCGTCTGCTGCTGGCAGCGGGTGCACAGAAGATCTATGCTGTTGACCGGGCAGGCATTCTGCACAAGGAGCAGAGTTATGACAATGCGGAGTGGAGCTGGCTTGCCGGGGCAACCAATCCTGAGGGGCTGACTGGAGGACTGACGGAGGCCATACGGGAGGCGGATGTGTTCATTGGCGTCTCTAGCGGAGGCATCCTGAAAGTAGAGCATGTTCAGAGTATGGCGGAGGATAACATCGTGTTCGCCATGGCTAACCCGACCCCTGAGATTGAGCCGGAGCTGGCCGAGCCCTATGCCCGGGTAGTGGCTACCGGAAGAAGTGATTATCCGAATCAGATCAATAATGTGCTTTGCTTTCCCGGGATTTTTCGCGGGGCACTGGATTGCAGGGCCAAAACGGTCAATCTGGAGATGAAGCTGGCTGCTGCGCAGGCGATTGCTTCTGTAGTTCACCCGGATGAGCTAAATGAGCAATATATCATCCCGAGTATTTTTAATGAGAAAGTGGTCGAAGAGATACGGGACGCGGTGATTCGGGCCGCAATCGCAACGGGTATCGCACGGAGAATTCCACCAGACATTTCGGAGTGAGACCGGATATAGAAAAAAGGTACAGTGAGAAGTATCGCTGTATCTTTTTTTGAATATATGCATGATTTGTTACACGGTCTACTTAACGCATATATAGGAGGGTACATGTACAGCAAAATTCATATTTTGGGAGCGTCAGGCTCTGGAACCAGTACATTGGGCCGGGCTTTGGCTGAGCATCTGCCACATTTGCATTTGGACAGCGATGATTATTTCTGGGCGCATAAATATACCAAACAGACGGAGATTAATGAAAGGCTGCGTACGATCCGGCGTGATCTCGACCAGAAGGAGCCATGGATATTGTCTGGTGCCGTTTGTGGTTGGGGTGACGGGCTTCGTCCCTGGTTTGACCTGGTTGTCTTTCTGTGGATTCCCGGGGAAATCCGGCTCGAACGCCTGCTAGCAAGGGAAGCTTTGAGGTATGGTGCGGAAAGTCTGCCTGGCGGCAGCATGTTCAATGAGGTACAGACCTTTATGGAATGGGCGGCTTTGTACGATACAGCGGGTCCGGAAGTCAGAAGCAGGGTCCTTCATGAGGAATGGATGTCGCAGCTGCAATGTCCTGTATTGAGACTGGAAGGGGATATGACTGTCGAAGAGCGAGTGGAGGCTGTGCTTAAAGAATATAATGCTGCTGGAACGTGAGCTGCGGCGAAGGGGCTTCAAGGGCAGAAGGATGCTTCATCCCCAGAATGGAAAGCTATATATGTATGAAAAAGAATAGCTTGATCAATTAACAGAAAGCGGGGGCCTGCATATGGTCACTATTAAAGAAATTGAATTCGAATCCCTTGATGCACTGAACAAGCTCTACCATGAGCTGATCGACCGTCCTTCGGACCCGAAGAAGCTGGAGGAGGCATTTCGTTCAATTCACGCGGATAGCCGTTACATACTGTTGGGCGCTTATGTGGATGGGGAACTGCTGGGTTCAATGATGGGCATCGTGTGCCAGGATCTCGTTGGCGATTGCCGGCCGTTTATGGTGATTGAGAATGTGGTTGTCTCTTCCCGGGCACGGCGCCAAGGCCTCGGCAAAAAGCTTATATCTGCCCTGGAGTCCATCGCTCACGAAAAAGACTGCTATTACATCATGTTCGTCTCGGGTGAGAAGCGTAAGGAAGCGCATGTCTTTTATGAGTCGATGGGCTACCGGGAGGAAAAGGTGGAGGGATACCGCAAGCATTTGAGCTCACATTAGTTGAAAACTTGCGGTTCTTTCACCAGCTTATTTGCTATGAATCTACAGGGGGGCGATTATGGTTTGGATAGTATCCTCTCGAAATATCAGCTCCCCGTGCTCTTATAATGCCTTACCCCAAAACGCCAGACCAGCAGCGACACGCCCAGGAACACAGCTCCGGCGGGAAGGGACAGATAGCCTAACCACTCAGGATAACCCCAGCCGCACACCGTGGCCGCAGGATAGAAGCTGATAAACAGCATAGGCAGCACAAAGCTGAACATGGACTTCAGCGCCTTAGGCATGTAGGGCTCGGGGCAGCGGGTGATTTGATAGCTGGCATTGGTCAGGATATAGATCCAGTCCAGGCCTTTGATGGTAAAGAATGCGAGCCCCGAGGTAAGCACGAATACCCCGCAATACATAATGCACCCGCCTGCCAGGGCCATGGTCAGAATGCCGATCTTCCCCAAGGTTAGTGAAACGCCAAGCTCTGAGAGCGCCCAGCCTGCCGCGCAGATTCCCGTGATGGGACGGACCAGACGGTGCAGATGGAACCTGGACGCTGCGACCTGGACGAACAGGGAGCGGGGACGGAGTAGCAATCTGTCAAAGTCACCGGAGCGCAGCATCTGCCAGGGAAAATAATCAAAGCCGCGGCATAGGCTCTCCGCAAGTCCAAAGGAAGCTACAGCCAGTGAGTAGACCAGAATAATATGGGCTACAGTCCATTCTCCGATATTGCCGAAGCGTGAGAAGAGCAGCACGGTGGCGATGGGGTCCGAAATGACAACAACAAGCACCTGGATCAGCATCAGCCACCAGCCTTTATATTCCATCCCCGACAACAGATGCATCCGCAAATATTTGAAATAGATTTTGCCTTCAGCAATCATCCTTTGGTTTACCCTCCCTGCACGATAATACTTTTTAGCTTGCGGGTCATGATGGAACGTCCGGCGAATATAAAGAGGGCACTCCAAAAAAGCTGTAAACCGATTGCAGGCAGGGCACCCGATGGCGCGAGACTGCCGACATACAGCTGAACCGGTATATCTGCGAACCCGCCAAAGGGCTGGAGATACAGAAAGGTCTGCATAAAGTCAGGCCAGAGACGGAGAGGAAGATAAGTGCCGGACAATATCCCGCTGAACAGCAATAGCATATACGTTGGGCCATCACCCCAGGTGATATTCAAGCGTATGGCGGTGACGAACATGGCAAAGGCGGAGCACAGCACAAAGGCCATCACAACCGACAGAAGAAAACAGGCAAATCCAAGAGCAGATGCAGGAGCTCCCAGCGCGTAACTGACAGGCATCAGCAATCCGGCCAGAATGGTGGCGAGGCTGCGGAGCCAGGAGGTTCCAAGCTTGCCTGCTGAGCTTTTGACGAACCAATGCGTGTACAGATTCATCGGGCGGCACAGCTCCACACCGACATCACCGTTGTTGATTTTGGCCATAATCTCGCCGTCAATGTTCATGGATTGCAAGATAAACAGGCCTTGAGCCAGCCATACGTAGGATATGGTTTGGGATAAGGATAGACCGTTATTATTCCAGGCTCCGTTATCGCTGTATGTATAAAACACGGTGAACAGTACGCACTCCAGGAAACCCCAGAAGACACTTACAAACACGCCGGATATAGCAGAAGCCCGGTATTGCAGCCCTTCGGCCATACGGATGCGGAAGAGGGAACTGCTGGCCTTACAGGTATTCCGAAAATTCATTTCACACCTCCTAAAAGTTGTTATACCAGCGACAGGTCGTTATACATCGCAGCGATCATGGCATCCGTATTCACCTTCATAATTACTTCTGGAGCATATTTCTCCTGCAGGCCGCCAAGCGGTCCGTCGTACAGCAGTTGTCCGTGCCCTATGACCATCACCCGTTCGCAGAGCGCTTCAATGTCGTCCATATCATGGGTGGTCAGCACCATGGTTACCCCGTACTTACGGTTTTCCTCCTTCAAAAAGTTCCGGAGCGCAAGCTTGGATACCGCGTCGAGGCCGATGGTAGGCTCATCCAGGAAGAGGATTTTGGGCCGGTGCAGCAGGGCAGCCACCAACTCGCAACGCATCCGCTGCCCAAGCGAGAGCTGCCGGACTGGCGTCTTTAAAAGCGCTTCCACACCAAGGGTTGCCGTCAGTTCGGCAAGTCTTGTCTTGTAATCACCCGGGGGAATGGCATAGATATCCTTGAGCACATCAAAAGAGTCGGCCACCGGTACATCCCACCATAGCTGGGAGCGTTGCCCGAACACGACACCGATTTTGGACACATGCTCTACACGGCTCTTCCAGGGAACCTTGCCCATAATGGTGCACTCACCGCTGTCCGGTGTAAGGATGCCGCTCATCACCTTGACCGTAGTGGATTTGCCGGCACCGTTTGGCCCGATGTACCCGACAAGCTCACCTTCATTAATCTCAAAGCTGATTCCCCCAAGCGCTTCCACTTGAGTCACATTGCGCATAAAAGCTCCCTTCAGCAGCCCCCACTTTCCTTCGGGCCGTTTGTACACCTTGAACGTTTTTCGGATATCTTTGACTTCAATTTGCATCTAGTGCACCTCCTTCGTGCAGAAGATCATAACATTGTCGATGGCTGAGATAAAATGGAATTACGCCCTCTGTTGATCCAACTTTGCCGCTGTGGTGGGGATATGCTATTGATTTGCTTCAATTTCCATAAAAATGCTTGCTATCTTGACATTTCCGTGCTATATTAATTTTATAGTTAACGCAGGAAAAATGAGTTTTATTTTACATGTATATCTCAAGTATGCTCTTTACTACCGGTGATGATTTCACCGGTTTTTTGTTGTGAAAAAAGGTCTTTCCTGCTTGGTATTGCCTTGCCGGTGCCATCATTACCTTCATGTCGGGCTGGAATAACTATCTCTGGCCGCTGATTGTACGGCAGACCCCGGAGACGAAGACTATGCCGCTTCTGATCTGTACCCTGGGCTCCGGTTATGCTCCGGACTTTGGCATGATCATGATTGCAATTGTGATCGGTGAAATAAATAGCTGTGTAGGCTGTAAAGTCGGCTATATGTATTTTTTACATCCCGTGTCCCTGCTCTGGTGTGATAAACTGGAAACAAATGTGATCTATTTAACAATTGTTTGCCGTTCTCATATCTTTTTATTGGAGGGATTTCATGCAGACGTTTTTCCGCTATAACTGGATGGTTCGGGAGGAATGGTACAAGTGGTGTGAAGACCTGACGGAGGAGGAACTGCTCAAGCCGCGGGTTGGCGGGGTTGGCGGAATTCTGAAGACATTATTTCATATTGCCGATGTGGAGTGGAGCTGGACCATGGGAATGGTAGGCAAGCCTGATTTTCAGGAGGATTTCGCCGAGTTCAGCAGTCTGGAGAAGGTGAGAGAGCTTGATGCACGCTTCCGGCTGGAGGTGGAGCCTTTTGTATTGAGCTGGAATGAGGGGATGGAGCGGAATGTCTTTACGGAACAGCAGCCAGACGGATCGATGGCAGCCAATGCCTGGGGCGAAATCATGCGCCATATGATTGCCCACGAAATTCATCATATCGGTCAGCTCTCCGTGTGGGCCAGAGAGGTTGGTAAGAAACCGCCTTCCGCCAATGTAATCGGCAAAGGGCTTGTGGACAATCTCCCTGGCAAGGTATAGAGGCTTTACTCAAGCGGGAAGTTGTCCCGGAAGCTGACCCCAACAGTCACACGAACGAACAGCTCCGGCGGAACCTCCGCCGGGGCTGTTTTACATGCCGCGCGGAAACCAGAGATGGCGAAGGTCTACCCAGCCCTGGCTGTTGAAGGTCACACCGCGTACGGAAGGGAGATATGCAGTCTGCACCGGCTTTTCGTACAGAATGTACAGCTGATGATCCCTTGTCAGCTTGTCCTCAATCCGTGTGAAGCTGCCAGTTCTTGATGCGGGATCGGGCTCCCTTGAGATGAGGTTCAGTGTGCCTTCAATATCCGCCCTTGTCCCGGGATCCACATGCTGAGACAGCGTCGTATACAGATCGAATAGCCGAAGCTGCTCGTCCTGATCCCGGAGCAGGGAGAAGACAATGAGATCGGCCTGCAGGCGCACGGGACCTTTGAATTCCTCCGGCGAGACCGCCAAAACGCTGCAGGCATACCCGTGCCGTAACAGCCGGGAAGCAATATGCTCGGCATCCCCGAGATATTGCGGAATAGTGGCAATTTGCAAAACCCCTGTCTGCGTGACTTGGAAATCGGGGACAGGTGCTGGTGTTGTTTCATTCAGGCAAGACAGAATATCTGCACGGAGCAGGGGATCGCTTAAGGGTCCGTTTTTCTTTGTGTTGCAGGTGACAAACTTGCGCACACAGGATTCGGAATGAATCTGGCTCCACGAAGAGGAGTCCCCTGCCGAAGGATTGTGAATAATATGAAAGGCGGAAACCGTATCCGGCTGTATCTGCCCGTTGCCGATCGGGACATGAAGAATTTCCACACGGTCTATATGTGCCCGGCCCTGATAGTAATAAGGGAATACCTCCAGCACGCAGAGATCCTCATTCAGCTCTACCAGCTTGAAGGGTCCGGTACCGACCGGTCTGCGGCCAAAGGCGCTCCCTGTTGCAGACACCAACTCACGCGGAACCACCGCCGCCCGGCTGGTGCAGAGGAACGGGAGAAACAGCTCATTTGGATTCCGCAGCACAATGCGCACCGTGGTGGTATTCAATGCTTCGACCCCGGTGATCTCCTTGAAAATAGAACTGTAAAGCGTCCGCTGTGGGGTCTGCATCAGCCGCTGCAGCGAATAGACCACATCTTCGGCGGACAGTACTTTTCCGTGATGGAACAGGACCTCCTTCCGCAGATGAAACGTCCATTCTGTGCGGCTGTCATCCACATCCCAGGCGTGGGCCAGGCCCGGAACAATGCCCCGCTCCCCGCTTCTTCCAACTAATCCGTCAAATACGTGGCTGGAGACGAAGGACTCGGCCAGCAGATTCATATACAGCGGGTCCAGGGTGTGAAGCTTCTGGGTGACCGGAAGCCGCAGTGTATCAATGACCTTATTGCTGCGGATTTCCGAATGATGTCCGAAATAGGTTAGCAGCCAGCCCTGCAGCGTATCCTGAAGCGAGGAGGACCTTGCATGTCCGCGTATACCCTCAATCGCACTTCCAATGTCTTTGCTGCTGATGGCCTGCTTCATAGACTGCAGGGCAATGTCCTCTGCTTCCACAAGAAACACCAGCTTTGAACGTTTTCCCCGGCCGCGGCTGGGGGTCCAGGTGATCCAATCCTGCCCCGCCATTTTATGAACAATATGGAGCGCATTGCGGTGAGTGCAGTTAAAGGTTGCGGCCAGCTCATCCAGAGTAATAGAGATTTCAGCGGGTCCTCCATGGTGCGAGTGGAGCATCAGAAATTGGCTGTGCAGCTTCATGAGTCGGGTCTCCTTTTTAAAATAGGAAATAAACCGTATATTC